>NZ_JADDIL010000024.1:0-114028 GCF_020826795.1 Microtetraspora sp. AC03309
GGCCGATCTGGACCAGGGCGACGTGGGTGAACCCGGCGTCGGTGTACTGGCGCACCGCCTCCACCACGGCGTCGACGTCCGCGCCGCACGGGACCTTCTCCGCGACGTCCTCGGGCCGTACGGTCGCGGCGCAGGCGTCGAAGTTCACCGGCGCGGGCAGTTCGGCCATGACCTTCCAGCCCGCCACCGCCCAGCGCCAGAGCCGGTGGGCCCGCTCCACCGCCGCTCCCCGGTCCGGGTCGTAGGCGATGGCCAGCTGGCCGTAGACCGGCTTGTCCTTGCCGCCCTCGGCGACGAACTTCGCGACCAGGTCGGCGTCCGGATCCGTCGCGACCAGGCCGTCGCCGTACTCGGCGGCGATCTCGCAGGACTGGTCCCCCGAGGCGGCGACCGCGATGGGCACCGGCTCGTCCGGAAGGTCGAACAGGCGGGCCGAGTCGACGTCGAAGTGCGCGCCGCGATAGCTCGTGTACCCGCCCTCGAACAGCTCCTGGATGATCTCGATGGCCTCGCGGAACATGTCGTGCCGCGTGTTGACCGGCGGCCAGCCGTGGCCGATCACGTGCTCGTTGAGGTTCTCCCCCGCTCCCAGGCCGAGGGTGAACCGTCCCTCGGACAAGGCTCCGACGGTGGCCGCCTTCTGCGCGACCACCGCCGGGTGGTACCGCATGATCGGGCAGGTGACGTACGTCATGAGCGGCAGGCGCCGGGTCGAGACGGCCGCCGCGCCCAGCACCGACCACGCGTACGACGCGTGCCCCATCTCCTCCAGCCAGGGGAAGTAGTGGTCGGAGATCACCGCGTAGTCGAACCCCACGCGCTCGGCGATGACGACGTCGTCGACCAGCTGCCTGGGGGGTGTCTGCTCGGTCATCATGGTGTACCCGATCTGAGCCATACGCCGACGACTACCCACCTCCGGCCGGGGCTCGCCGAGGCGGGAGGTCTCTTTGCCGGGCGTCCTCTCACGGAAGTCGTGAATTCTTCACTGCCGCCGTCCCGTGGCGATCCGAAGAATCGGACCATGGAAGCGATCCGGGTGGACGGGCTCAGGAAGAGCTACGCGGACTTCGAGGCGGTCAGAGAGATCTCCTTCAGCGTGGCCAAGGGCGAGATCTTCGCCCTGCTCGGCAGGAACGGCGCGGGCAAGAGCACGACGATGGAGATCCTCGCCGGGTTCCAGCGCCCCGACGGCGGCACCGTACGGGTGCTCGGGCTCG
Source organism: Microtetraspora sp. AC03309 (assembly GCF_020826795.1). Taxonomy (NCBI): domain Bacteria; kingdom Bacillati; phylum Actinomycetota; class Actinomycetes; order Streptosporangiales; family Streptosporangiaceae; genus Microtetraspora; species Microtetraspora sp. AC03309. Next base: position 1,221 of record NZ_JADDIL010000024.1, read on the forward strand.
ACCCGGTCAAGGACCGCGCCAAGGTGCGCAAGAGCATCGGCATCATGCTGCAGGAGGCGGGGTTCTTCCCCGACCTGACCGTGGCGCAGACCGTCGACTCCTGGAGGGAGTTCGTCCCGGTCGCCCGGCCCCGCGCGGAGGCCCTGGAGCTGGTCGGTCTGACCGGCAAGGCGGGGACCAAGGTGCGCCAGCTCTCCGGCGGTGAGAAGCGCCGGTTGGACCTCGCGCTGGCCACGCTCGGCCGTCCCGACCTGCTCTTCCTCGACGAGCCCACGACGGGCATGGACCCCGAGGCGCGCAAGGCCACCTGGGACGTCGTCACCGACCTGGCCGCGCGGGGCACCACGGTCCTGCTCACCACGCACTACCTGGAGGAGGCCCAGCGGCTCGCGACCACCATGGCGATCATGGACAAGGGCGCGATCGTGGCGAGCGGCGGCATGGCGGAGACCCTGGCGGCCCAGACCGGGCGGGTGGCGTTCGAGCTGCCTTCGGGGGTGGAGGCGCGGGACCTGCCCGTGGGCGTCACGGCCGTCGAGGGCACCACGGTCGTCTGCCGCGTCCCCGATCCCGACGTGGCCGCGCAGACGCTGCTCGGCTGGGCCGGGGAGCGCGGGCTGCGGCTACGCGGCCTGGAGGTCCGTACGGCGACGCTCGAGGACCTGTTCCTCGACCTGGCGAGCAAGGAGAAGGCGTGACGACCACGGTCTGCGAGACCCTCGCGAGCAAGGAGCGGACGCGATGACGACCGTGGGCGAGACCCAGACAGGTAAGGAGCGGACGCGATGACGACGGTACGCGAGACCCTGGCGGTCGCCCGCCTCGGCGGCCGGATCTACTGGCGGGACAAGCAGGCGCTGACCGCGACGGTGCTGACCTCGGTGGGGCTCGGCATCGGCCTGCCGGTCATGATGGACCGGCTGCGCCCGGGCGAGACCTCGGTGATCGTCGCCCAGCTGCTCGGCATGCTGGCGGTGTCTCTCACGCTCAGCGGGTTCAACCAGAGCGCGGTCTCGTTGACCGCCCGGCGCGACCAGCTCATCCTCAAGCGGCTGCGGGCCTCCGGGCTGGGCGACGGTGCGGTGCTCGGCGGTGAACTGCTCAACATCATGGCCCAGGGCGTGCTGATCGCACTGGTCACCACGGTCGCGGTGGTGAACCTCACCTCGGCCACCGCGCCGCGCGACCCGGTCCTGTTCACGGTCTTCGTGGTGCTCGGCGCGGCCGTGATCACGTCGCTCGGCGCCGCCTGGACCGTGGTGATCCCCCGGGCGGAGGTGGCCGCGCCGCTGAGCATCCCGTTCTTCATGATCGCGGGATTGGGCGCCGGTGCCTTCGGGCCGATGAACCAGCTCCTTCCTGGCTGGCTGTCGACCGTACTCGACCTGCTGCCCACGGCCGCGGTGGTCACGGTGGGCAGGGCGACGTTCGCCGACGGCACGTTCGCCGGTGACCTGCAGGCCGCGGTGGTACCGCTGCTGAACCTGAGCGTCTGGGCCGCCGTCGCGCTGCTGGTCATCAGCCGCCGGTTCCGCTGGGAGCCGCGCCGCTCATAGTCGGGCCGCTCATAGTCGGGCCGCTCATAGTCGGGCCGCTCATAGTCGGGCCGCCCGAATCGGGCCGGTCATAGCCGATCACGCCATAATCGGGACGTCATGCGTATGAGTTCGCAAACCCTGGCCATCGCCGTGGTCGGCACGATCTCGGTGGGATTCACGATCACCATGATCGCCTCGGTCCTGATGTTCGGCTCCTTGCTGTACGACGGGATCATGGTCGCGGGAATGGCCGGGTTCTTCGTCCCCCACTACCTTCAGATACGCGCGGCCCTGCGGGAACGAGTCTTCCGGGGATTCCCGGTCGCTCTCCTCGTGCAGGCGGTGGCCACCTACGCGCCGATGCTCGCGTTCGGCCACTACTGGATCGCCCCGATGGCTCCGATCCTCATGGGGGCGGTGCTGCTCCGCCTGCGGTTCGCCGTGGCCCTGCCGATCGTGGCCTGCGCCATGACCGTGCACGCCTGGGTGTTCACCGTCACGCCGGGCGGCACCGTGGGAAGCGGCTTCTACTACGCGATCACGGTTTTCGTGACCGGTTTCGTGATCTACGCGGTGACCCGGCTCGTGGTCGTGACCAGGGAACTCGAGCGGGCCCGTGCCGATCTCGCCGAGGCCGCGGTACTGAAGGAACGGCTGCGCATCTCCCGCGATCTCCACGACGGGCTCGGACACAGCCTGTCCGCCATCGCGCTCAAGGGCGACCTGGCCAGAAGGCTCGTCGAACGTGACCCCGTCATGGCCTCCGGCGAGCTCGACGAGCTGGTCCGGGTCGCCAGGGACGCGGCGCAGGACGTACGGCAGGTGGCCCGCGGGTTCAGGGAGATGTCCCTGACGCAGGAGGTGCACCGGGGCACGGCGCTGCTGGAGGCCTCCGGCGTCGACTGCCACGTCAACCTCGCCGAGATCGAGCTTCCGAAAGCCGTCGGCGAGACCCTCGCCTGGGGTGTGCGCGAAGGCGTCACCAACGTCGTACGGCACAGCCGCGCGACCACCTGCTCGATCAGCACCTCCCGCCGGGGCCGTGCCGTACGCCTTGAGGTGGTGAACGACGGCGCCTCGGGAACCGGCGCCTCGGGACCCGGCGCCTCGGCAGGCGGCACCAATCAGGACGGCGCCATGCAGGACGGCGCCATGCAGGACAGTGCCAAGCAGGACAGTGCCAAGCAGACCGGCGTTCCGGGGGCAGGTGGCTCCGCCGGTAGTGGTGGCGGCGACGGCGGCAACGGGCTGGCGGGGCTGCGTGAGCGGGCCGCCCAGATCGGCGGATCCTTGCTCGCGGAGCGCGTCGGCGACAGCGGGTTCCGCCTGGTCATGGAGGTGCCCCTGGCCGTACCCGCTCCCGGAGCGGCGGGAACGGAGGTGCCGGTGTGATCAGGGTGCTGCTCGCCGAGGACATGCATATGATCAGAGCGGCGCTGACGGCGCTGCTGCGTCTCGAATCCGACATCGACGTGGTCGCCGAGGTTACCCGAGGGGACGAGATCGTCCCCGAGGCCCTCCGCGCGCGACCGGACGTGGCGGTCGTCGACATCGACCTCCCCGTCGTGGACGGCATCACCGCCGCGGCCGAGCTGCGCGACCGCCTGCCCTCCTGCCGGATCCTGGTGCTCACCGCGATGGGCCGGCCCGGACAGGTACGGCGCGCCCTGTCGGTCGGCATCGAGGCGTTCCTCGTCAAGGACGCCCCCGGCGACCGGCTCGCCGACGCCATTCGCCGTACCGCGCAGGGCCTGCGCGTCCTGGATCCCGAACTGGTCGCGTCCGCGATGGAGTACGGCGCGAGCCCGCTGACGCCCCGGGAGACGACCGTGCTCAAGGAGGCCGCCCGCGGCTCGGCGGCGGAAGAGATCGCGGGGCGGCTGCACCTCTCCGCCGGAACTGTTCGGAACTACCTGACCAGCGCGATCGCCAAGACCGGCGCACGCAACAAGATCGACGCCATCCGGGTGGCCCAGGACGCCGGCTGGCTCTGACCCGAGTCCGTGTACAGGAGGGGGCACCTGCCGATCGGATCGGAGAACTTCGTCGTCGTGACAGGAGGGCCATGATCCGCTGACCCCCTCGGATCGATCTCACCGGCCCTTCGGGTCGCTCAGTCGCGGCGGCCGAGCTCTTCGCAGAGAAGGCTGGCGCCGATGCCCACGAGCCAGGTGTCCTTGGCGATCGCGATCCCCTCCCGCGTGGGCCGCAGGCTGCCCTCCTCCCGCAGACCGGGCGTCTTGAGGTACAGGCCCATCAGTCCGCCGGCGAACGCGGTGAGCGCGGCTCCCGCGAGAACCGACGGGACGACCGGGACCAGCAACGCCACCCCGAGCGCGATCTCCGCCTTGGACAGCAGGTTGACGAAGGACATGGGGTCCATGTCCTTGAGGAAGGGATAGGTCCCCGAGGCCATCCCGTGCAGACCGGCGGCGGTCTCCTCGTCCGCGGACGCCTTACTGAGTCCCGAGTTCAGCATGAACAGCCCGGTGGCCAGCCGTACGGGAATCTGGTGTGGCCGGACAAGAAACCTCATGTCTTCCCCCGAAGAGCGATTCATCCGGTCAATCCGCCCTACCCGGTGGCGTCCCCTGTATCCCCCGCTTGAACTTTTATTGATCGCCGCGAGGGCGGGGCTGTGCCACCGGAACGCGCCTGGAACAGCGGCTCGCGGGAACAGCGAGCCGGGAGACGGCAGGTGGTGATGACAGGGATCGTGGGACAGCGGTGCCGCACAGCGCCGACCGGGGTGACGACGGATCATAATGACCGCTCATGAGGACGCTTTATCCACCGATCGAACCCCATGATTCCGGCCTGCTCGACGTCGGCGACGGCAACCAGATCTATTGGGAAGTGTGCGGCAACCCCCGGGGCAAGCCCGTCGCCATGGTCCACGGAGGTCCCGGAGGCGGCTGCACCGCGGAGCACCGCCGCCAGTTCGATCCGGAGGCGTACCGCGTCGTGCTGTTCGACCAGCGCAACTGCGGGCGCAGCCGGCCGCACGCGTCCGATCCCGCGGTGTCCCTTGAGCACAACACGACCTGGCATCTGGTCGCCGACATGGAGCGGCTCCGCGAGCATCTCGGGATCGACCGGTGGCAGGTGTACGGCGGGTCCTGGGGCAGCGCGCTCTCCCTGGCGTACGCACAGAGCCATCCCGACCGGGTGTCCGAGCTCGTGCTGCGCGGCGTCTTCACGCTGCGGCCGGTCGAGCTGCGCTGGTTCTACCAGGAGGGGGCCTCGATGGTCTATCCCGACCTGTGGGAGAGCTACGTCGCGCCGATCCCGGAGGACGAGCGGCATGACCTCATCGCCGCCTTCCACGCGCGGCTGAACGATCCCGATCCCGCCGTACGGGTTCCCGCGGCGCGGGCCTGGAGCGTGTGGGAGGGCTCGACCATCACGCTGCACCGCGATCCCGGGATCATCGCCAAGCACGCCGACGACGACTACGCGGTCTCGTTCGCCAGGATCGAGAGCCACTATTTCGTGCACGGCGGCTTCTTCTCGGAGGAGCAGTTGCTCCGCGGCATCGACCGGATCAGGCACATTCCCTGCGTCATCGTGCAGGGACGGTACGACATGTGCACTCCGGCGGCCACCGCGTGGGACCTGCACCGGGCCTGGCCGGAGGCCGAGTTCCACATCGTCGACGACGCGGGGCACGCCTACTCGGAGCCCGGCATCCTGGACCGCCTCATCGAGGCGACCGATCGCTTCGCCCATCGGCGCTGAACGGAAGCACCGGCGTTCGCGGGGACCGTGAGGTCCAGGCCGCGGGGACCGTGAGGTCCAGGCCGCGGGGACCTCGCCAAGCGCCTTCTCGTAAACAGGGGCTTTGCACCGTTGCGTCCGATTTACCAGACGACCCTAAAATCGAGGCATGTATCGGGGAACCGTCGACGGCCTGTACCGCTGGCCGGTCAAGTCCTTGCGCGGAGAACGCGTTGCCGCCGCGCTGCTGGATCACCGGGGGCTGGCCGGCGACCGGGCGTACGCGCTCATCGACGAGCGTCCCGCGCACGCGGGGAGGCGGCTCACGGTACGGCAGTCGCCCGGGATGCTGGCCTGGGAGGCCGCGTACCCGGCGACCTGCGACGGCTCTCCCGAACCGCCGGGGTCTCCGGTGCTCTACTCGCCCGGCGGAGTGCCGTGGGCGTGGGACGATCCCGAGCTGCCCGCCGAGCTGACCGGCTCGTACGGCGTACCGCTCTCGCTCCGGGCGGCGGACGGCCAGCAGGACCGGGGCCCGACGGTGCTGGTGACCTTCGAGGCGTCCCTGCGCGGCCTGGAGGAGGAGATGGGCGCGGAGGTGGAGCTGGACAGGTTCCGTCCCAACGTCCATCTGGTCACCGACGCGCCCGCGTTCGCGGAGGAGTCGTTCACGGAGGGCACCGTGATCTCGGTGGGCGAGGCCGTCCTGGAGGTGACGGGCGACCACACGGGGCCCTGCATCCGCTGTGCCGTACCGAGTTGGGATCCGCAGGGGCGGCAACGCTGGCCGGAGCTGCAGAAGCATCTCATCACGGCCCATGAGAACAAGTTCGGCGTGATCATGCGGGTGACCGGTCCGGGAACGGTGCGCGTCGGCGCGGCCGCCGAAGTCCGGCCACAGCCGCACCGATAGCCCACAAGGGATATTCAGTAGCGTTCCGGGCGCAGCATAGGAAAAGGTCTGCGGATGGAACGTGATCTGATCAGCCACATCGCGCACGACGACCACCCCATCGCGTCGCCCATCAGCGAAGCCCATATCGACCGCCTGCTCACCCGTGCCCGGCTGCCCAAGGGGGCACGGGTCCTCGATCTGGGCTGCGGCGGGGCCCAGTGGACGCTACGGGCACTCGCGCTCTATCCGGACGCGACGGCCGACGGTGTGGACATCTCCGCCCACGCCCTCGCCTCCGCCGCCGAGGCCGCCGAGGAGGGGCGGGTGACCGACCGGATCCGCCTGCACCAGGCGTCCGCCACGGAGTTCACCGGCGACGACGGCCCGTACGACCTCGTGTTCTGCGCGGGGGCGACGCACGCCTTCGGCGGACTCGTCCCGACCATGGAGGCGATCGCCCGCCACCTGCGTCCCGGCGGCCTCGCCCTGGTCGGTGAAGGATTCTGGGAGCGGACGCCCACCCCCGAGGCGCTCGCGCTGGTCGACGATCCGGATGACTACGCCGATCTCGCCGGGACCGTGGCGCGGGCCGAGAGCGCGGGCTACGTCACCGTCTACGCCCATACCAGCGAGCTCGGGGAGTGGGACGAGTACGAGTGGTCCTGGACCGGAACCCTGCTCCGCTGGGCCGAGGAGAACCCCGGCCCCGACGGCACGGCGGCGCGCGAGGCCGCGCTCGACCACCGTGACATGTGGCTGAAGGGATACCGGGGCGTCCTCGGCTTCGTCTCGCTCCTGCTGCGCCGTACCCGCTAGCCGGGTCGTCTCCGGCCGGTCACGCCCTGCCGCGCACGGCCCGGTCCGCCACGCCTCCCGCGTTTCATGGATCTTCCTGGCCCGTCGCCGCCTGTCGCCCTGGCGGCCGGGATCCACGAAACGCTCCCGGAGGCGGATCACATCCGGTCGAACCTGGCACTCCCTCTGCGCGCACAAGGCGCATCCTTTAATGTGACATGAGTGCCGATTGACGACCAGCCGCCCATAACCCGATATAGGTGGCTCGATGCGTTGCGCGGGCTGGGCGCGACCGCGGTGCTCCTCGAACACATGACGTACCGTTTCCTGCCCGATGTCCGACCGACCTGGTTCAACCTGGGCAACTACGGCGTACTGGTGTTCTTCCTGGTCAGCGGGTACATCATCCCCGCATCGCTGGAGCGCAGGGGCGACGTGCGGGCGTTCTGGATCGGCCGGGTCTTCCGCCTCTATCCGCTGTACGTCCTGACCATCGTGATCGTCCTCGCGATGGCCTCGATCGCGCCGTTGCGCAAGAACATCGACCTCGTCGGGCACATCACGATGCTGATGGAGGTCACCGGCTCCTGGGCGTTCACCGAGCCGATGTGGACGCTGTCCTACGAGATGGTCTTCTATATCCTCGTCACCGCCCTGTTCGTGGCGGGCGTGCACCGGCGCAGCGGGCTGTTCGCCCTGGCGTTCGGGCTGCTGTCGGTCCTGGTGGCGTTCGCCATGCCGACCCGGGGCCTGCTCGGCGGTCCGGTGGTGCCCGTCGTCGTGCTGGCGGTGCTCCTGGCCGGCCTGGGCGGCGTCCTGTTCGGCTCCGGGAGGGTCCGTACGGCGGGGGCGCTGATCCTGGGCACGCTCGCCATCGCGCTCGTCGTGGTGGGCAGCCGTGTGCCCTGGCAGGGGGCGATGGTCCTGGCGGTCATGTTCACCGGCACGGTGATCCACCGATGGGAGCGCGGTCAGGGATCGGGGATCTGGCCCGTCCTGGGGGTGGCGTTCCTGATCTGCCTGACCCCTTTCATGAAGCCGGTGACCGTGAACGGGATGGCCAACCTGATGACGGTCGCCCTGGCCGGGGGCACGTTCTGCCTCTTCTACGCCCTGCGCGGCCGGCGCATCCCGTACGGCCTGGCCTGGCTGGGGCTGATCAGCTATTCGGTCTACATGTTGCACATGCCGTTGCTGCGGCTCTTCTTCTTCGTCGCGGGCGATCCGCTCAGGTTCCCCGTGGTGGTCCAGCTCGGGCTCGGCCTCGGTGTCCTCGCCGCCGTGTGCGGTGTGAGCTGGCTGACCTACCGGTTCGTCGAGCTGCCGATGCAGCGGGTCGGCCGCCGCCTGGCGAAGGGACGCCCCGCGGTCCCCTCCCCTCCCCGGGACCGCATTACCATTGGTTAGCACGAGTGGGTAGCGGAGAATACGTACCCATATGGGGGTTTATCCCCTCACGACGTGGTCGCTCCCTTGGGCATCCTGATGGTGGAAGAAAAACCACCACGACCAGCGAGGATCTCCCGAAGGACGACATGATGTGCAAGCACCGGCCTTCCTGCCCTCCCGCCTCCGCCTCCGATCACGAGGCGGCCATCCTGGTGGCCTACCACCCGGAGCAGGGCTGGGGCCTGCTTTGCAACGGTGTGGTGGTCTTCGACGACAGCGGTGAGCTGCTGCCCGACGGGCGCAGTGTCCCGGCCGATCGGAAGCTTTCGGGGTGTGCGGCATGACCATCGACATCGCGGCCGCGGGCGTGCGGAACGCCCCGGTCACTTCGGCGTTCTCGGCCCGGCGGACCTGGGCCGTCGACTGGGACCGCGCGTGGGTCAAGGCCGAGACCGAGGCCGTCCGGCCCTCCCGCGAGCCCGAGCGTGCGCCCGAGACGCTCACCGCCACCTGGGAGCTGCCGCAGCGCCTGGCCTCCACCTGCATGGCGAGGCGCGTGACCCGCGCCCGCCTCAACACGTGGGGCCTGCCGCAGGACACGATCGACGTCGCCGAACTGCTCGTCAGCGAGCTGGCCGGCAACGCGCTGCGCCACACCCACGGCCCCGTCCAGCTCTCCCTCTTCTTCACGGAGGGCCTGCTGCGCTGCGAGGTCGAGGACGCCGACCGGAACCCGCCGCGCATCCGCGAGGCGGACGACGACGACGAGCGGGGTCGCGGGCTGAGCATGCTCGACCTGCTCTCCTGCTGCTGGGGAAGCGACCCCACGCCCACCGGCAAGATCGTGTGGTTCGAGCTGTCGGCACGCTCAGACGTCGGCCTCCGGTAGGAGGCCGAGCTGGGCCAGCAGCTCAAGCTGGTCGAAATAGAAGCGCATGCTGACCATGAGGCCGTCCTCGACCGTGCACATGGCGCAACAGCGGAGCTGGATGGGCCGGCCCGTTCCGGGGACGGCGCGGCCGCCGGGCATCAGATAGGTGCCCCCGTGGGTGCCGACCATCATCAGCTCCTCGGCCGCGAGGTCGCCGTGGTCGACCTTCTCCCACACGATCGCGCGGACGTCCGGGAACGCGGCGAAGAACTGCCCGATGTACGAGGCGATCTCCTCGTGTCCCTCCGCCGGGCCCTCGGGGCTGATCCACACCGCGGCCGGGCTGACATTACGCAGCAGCGCGTCGATGTCGTGGTTGTTGAACGCGGCCGTATGCCTGTCCAGAACCTCCCGGGCCTGGGTCATGATGCCTCCTTCCCGCCGGTGGTCGTCGTACCGTTCCCCCTGCGCACCCCCCTACGCGAAATGGTACGACGCACCGGCGGGACCCCCCGGCCCCAGCTACGGGACCCAGCTACGGGACGCTGCGGCGACCCATAGCTGGTGAACTCCTGAAGAGCGCGAAATCACGGAGCGACCTCGACCAGGTCCACGCCGAGAAGGTCGGCCACGGCGCGCAGCTCGGCCGCGCGGTGCCCGACGCCGAGCGCCCAATGGTGGGAGATCCCGGTGGCGCTCCACTGGTCGACCCACTCCCCGGGGTCGCAGCCGAAGTCGACCCGCGAGGTGGTGTTGCCGATCCGCAGCAGCGGGCCGTCCACGACCTCGCCCTCGGACACGACGAAACCGAACCTGCCGTCGGGCTTGTGCAGCAGCCCGAACGCGGTGACCGGACCGTGCGCCACGTCGAACTCGACCGACACACCCCAACCGCGCTTCCCGTGGTAGACGCCGAGCCCGCGCAGCAGCGGGCGCCGGGCGCTGATGGCCAGGTGGGCCGGCCCGTCGTGGCCCATCTCGACGTGTCCACGGGTGAAGTCGAGCGCCTGCAGTTCGGTGAACGAGCCGCCGCCGCCCAGCCGGTCCATGATCATCATCGCCAGCGAGGTGCGCAGCTCGTACTCGCCGGCCGTGGGCACGCCCCGGGCCGTGAGCAGCGAGGCGCCGAGGATCATCCCGGCGCCCAGCCGCTCGTGGATCTCGCCGTCCAGACCGCGGTGGTAGTACGCGAGGCTGTCCAGCGAGAAGTCGTCCACCAGCCGGTCGAGGCCGACGGACACGCGTGCCGCCCAGGAGAAGTCGTCCTCGTTGACCGTGTCGGCCAGCTCGAAGACGTCCCTGGCCAGGTCCATCCGCTGCGTGACCTCGGAGTCGGTGACCTTCTCCACCCGTACGCGGAGGTCGTCGAACTCCAGGACCTCGACGTGACCGCCGAGGTTGGCGGTGACGAGGGTGAGGTCGGTCGCGACGTCGAGCATGCCCGGGTAGAGGTGGCCCATCAGGCCGTGCCGTCCCCGGCGCAACGCCGCCCGCACCCCCGCCGCCCTGACCCAGCGGCCGATCTTCGACCAGGCCCGCTCGTCCTCCAGGTAGCCGGAGACCGAGCGGAACGGGATGCCGCAGCGGGTGAAGGCGTTCGCCATCTCCGGCAGCGGGCAGGCGCCGCAGTACGCGAGCCACTGCCCGGTGTCGAAGGTGGCGTGGTCCATCGACTCGGTCGGCTGCAGGTTGATCAGCAGCACCGGAGCGCCGCTGCGCTGCGCGACGGGGACGAGCATCGTCGCCGTCATGTACGTGGTGAGGAAGCCGACGATGATGTCGCAGCCCGCCTCGCGCAGCCGCTCCGCCGCCGCCGCGCCCTCCTGGGCGTCGGAGATGAAGCCCACGTCCACGACGTCGCAGCCGAGATCGCGCATCCGTTCCGACACGCGGTCGGCGGAGCGCCGCAGCTGCGGCAGCAGGTCGGGGAACTGCGGCCAGTACGCGCCGAGTCCCCCGGCGACCAGCCCTACTCGCGTGCGCGGAGGGCTGATCCGATCCAGCTCGATGGTCATGACACGTCCTCTCGGGGGATGGCGTCGGAACGTCGAGGAACGATCGCCGGGACGCCGAGGACCGGCGCGGAGAACGCCCGGTCCTCGGCGCGAAGAACGCCGTTGCTCAACGAAGGAAGGCCGCCGCCACTCCGGCGTCGACCGGGATGTGCAGTCCGGTGGTCAGCGACAGGTCGCCGCCGGTGACGGCGAACACCGCCGCCGCGATGTGCTCGGGCAGCACCTCGCGCTTGAGCAGGGTCCGCTGGGCGTAGAACTCGCCGAGCTTCTCCTCCGGCACGCCGTACACGGCGGCGCGGTTGGCACCCCAGCCCGAGGAGAAGATGCCCGAGCCGCGGACCACGCCGTCGGGGTTGATCCCGTTGACGCGGATGCCGTACTCGCCCAGCTCGGCCGCGAGCAGCCGTACCTGGTGCGCCTGGTCGGCCTTCGCCGCGCCGTACGCGACGTTGTTGGGGCCGGCGAAGACCGAGTTCTTGGACGAGATGTAGACGATGTCGCCGCCCATGCCCTGGTCGATCATGATCCGGGCGCCCTCCCTGGAGACCAGGAAGGATCCGCGCGCCATCACGTCGTGCTGCAGGTCCCAGTCCTGGACCGTGGTCTCCAGCAGCGAGCGCGAGAGCGACAGGCCGGCGTTGTTGACGATCAGGTCGACGCCGCCGAAGGCCAGCGCGGCCTGCCCGAACGCGGCGGCGATCTGCTCCTCGCCGCTCACGTCCACGCCCACGGCCACCGCGACGTCCGCGGCCCGGTACGCGCGGGCGCCGAGCTCGGCGGCGACCTTCTCCGCCGCGGCGAGGTCGCGGTCGGCGACGACCACGCAGGCCCCTTCGGCGGCGAGGCGGCGCGCGGTGGCGGCCCCGATGCCGGACCCGCCGCCGGTGACCAGGGCCACCCGCCCGGCCAGCGGCTTGGGCGCGGGCAGGCGGCGCAGCTTGGCCTCCTCCAGCTCCCAGTACTCGATCCGGAACTTCTCCACCTCGGGGATGGGCGCGTAGGAGGAGACGGCCTCGGCGCCGCGCATCACGTTGACGGCGTTGAGGTAGAACTCGCCGGCCACCCGGGCGGTCTGCTTGTCCTTGCCGAAGGAGAACATGCCGACGCCGGGGACCAGCACGATCGCCGGGTCGGCGCCGCGCATGGCCGGGGAGTCGGGCGACGCGTTGCGGTCGTAGTACGCGCGGTACTCCTCGCGGTAGACCGCGTGCAGCTCGCGGAGCCGGGCCGTGGCCTCCTCCGGCGACGCGGTCGCGGGGAGGTCGAGCACGAGCGGGGCGACCTTGGTACGGAGGAAGTGGTCCGGGCAGGACGTGCCGAGCGCGGCCAGGCGGGGGTGCTCGGCCCGGGACAGGAACTCCAGCAGCTCCGGGGTGTCGGTGAAGTGGCCGACCTGCCGCGCGTCGGTGCTCGCCAGGCCGCGGATGAGCGGGAACAGCGCGGCGGCCCGCGCGCGCCTGTCCTCCTCCGCCAGCGGTTCGTAACCGGGCAGGACCGGCCCGAACGGCTCCGGCCTGCCGTGCTCGGCGATGTACGCCTCGGCGGTACGGATGATCTCCAGCGAGTTCGCCTGGCACGCGTCGGAGGTGTCGGCCCACGCGGTGATGCCGTGGCCGCCCAGGATGCACCCGATGGCCTGCGGGTGCTCCCTCCTGATCGCGGCGATGTCCAGGCCGAGCTGGAAACCGGGCCGCCGCCAGGGCACCCAGACCACCCGGTCACCGAAGATCCGCCGGGTCAGCTCCTCGCCGTCGGCGGCGGTCGCGATCGCGATGCCCGCGTCCGGGTGGAGGTGGTCCACGTGCGCGGCCTCCACCAGGCCGTGCATGGCGGTGTCGATGGACGGCGCCGCGCCGCGCCGCGTCCGTCCCGGCTCCGCCACCCCGCCCAGGCCGAACGCGCAGAAGTCGAACGCGGCGACCATCTCGTCCTCGCGCTCGACGCCCGGGTAGACGCCGGTCAGCGCGCGCAGCCGGTCGAGCCGGAGTACGGCGAGGCCGGACTCGGCCAGCGTGCCGAGGTCGCCGCCGGACCCCTTGACCCACATCAACTCGACGTCGGAGCCGGTCACCGGGTCCACGGCCACGCCCTTGGCCGAGGTGTTACCCCCGGCGAAGTTGGTGTTCCGGGGGTCGGCCCCGAGTGCGTGCGACCGGTTCAGCAGCTCTTCAACCGGCGAAGTCATGAAATATCCCCCAAAGTGTTCTCAGGCGTCACGGTTGCCGCGGTGCCTCGGTGTTCCCAGGCGTCACGGTCGCGCGATGCCTCGGTGTTCTCAGGCACCCCAGCCGGCCTGCCGGCCGCCCACTCGCTCGGTGCGGATCTTCTCGAAGTAACCCGAGCGGGCGTACGCCGCCATCGGGTCGCGGTCCAGGCCCTGCTCCTCGCGGAGCTCGGCGAGCAGCGGGCGGACGTCGGTGTTGTAGGCGTCCATCAGGACCGCGTTCGCGCCGAGCACGTCGCCCGCCGCCTGCGCCGCGGCCAGCGCGTCGCCGTCCACGAGCAGTGCCTTGGCGGTGGCCTCCTGCACGTTCATCACCGACCGGATCTGGCCGGGGATCTTCGGCTCGATGTTGTGGCACTGGTCCAACATGAACGCCACGCCGGAGTCCGGGCCGTACCCGCCGCCGCGCACGACCTCGTACATGATGCGGAAGAGCTGGAACGGGTCGGCCGCGCCCACCATCAGGTCGTCGTCGGCGTAGAAGCGGGAGTTGAAGTCGAACCCGCCGAGCTTCCCCTCGCGCAGCAGGAACGCCACGATGAACTCGATGTTCGTCCCCGGCGCGTGGTGCCCGGTGTCCACCACGACCTGGGCCTTGGGTCCGAGTCGCAGGCAGTGCGCGTACGCCGTGCCCCAGTCGGGCACGTCGGTGACGTAGAACGCGGGCTCGAAGAACTTGTACTCCAGCAGGAAGCGCTGCCCCTCACCCAGCCGGTCGTACACGGCGGAGAGCGCCTCGGCGAGCCGGTCCTGGCGGGCGCGGATGTCGTCCTGGCCGGGATAGTTCGTCCCGTCGGAGAACCACAGCTTCAGCGTGTCGGACCCGGTGAGGTCCATGATGTCCACGCACTCCAGCAGGTGGTCCAGGGCCTTGCGGCGCACCGCCGGGTCCGGGTTGGTGACGCTGCCCAGCCGGTAGTCGTCGTCCTGGAAGACGTTGGAGTTGATCGCGCCGATCCGCACGCCCAGCTCGGACGCGTGCCTGGCCAGATCGCCGTAGTCGTCCACCTTGTCCCACGGGATGTGCAGCGAGACCCGCGGCGCCACTCCCGTGAACGCGTGCACCTGGGCGGCGTCCGCCAGCTTCTCGTACGGGTCGCGCGGCACGCCCTCCTGCGCGAACACCTTGAACCGGGTGCCGCTGTTGCCGTACGCCCATGACGGCGTCTCGATGGACTGCTGCCGCAGCGCCGCCTTGATGTCGCTCATCGAACCCCCGGTTCAGTCGAGATGGAAAACTTCGCGGAGGGCGACCATGCCCTCGTCCGGAGCGCCGTCGAGCTCCTCGAAGAACGGCGCCATCTCGGCCTGCCAGCGAGCGTTGACGTCCCGCTCGGCCATCGCTGCCCGCGCCGCCTCGAAGTCGTCGGTCTCCAGATAGCCCACGAGGAGGCCGTCCTCGCGGAGGAACAGCGAGTAGTTGTGCCAGCCGGTCTCGCTCAGGGCCTCCCGCATCTCCGGCCACACCGCCTGGTGGCGCTCGCGGTACTCCTCCAGCCGGTCCGGCCGGACCCTGAGCAGGAAGCAGACGCGCTGCATGATCACGTTCCTCGCTGTTCCGTACGCGGGATCAGAAGTCGAACTCGTCGATGTTCTCGGCGTTGAAGGTGAAGGGCGGGCCGAGGATGACCTCGCCGTCCTTGCCGATGGTGAACTCGCCGAGCTTGCCGGCTGTGAACTTCTCGCCCTCGGCGCCGGTGATCCGGCCCGAGGCCAGCGCGGCGGCGCTGAAGCTCGCCAGGTAGCCCAGGTCCTTCGGGTTCCAGAGCGCGAACTCCTTGACGGTGCCGTTCTTGACGTACTCCCGCATCTGGTTCGGCGTGCCGAGCCCGGTCACCGCGACCTTGCCCTTGTACTTCGAGCCGGAGATGTAGCGGGAGGCGGCCGAGATACCCACCGTGGTCGGGGAGATGATGCCCTTCAGGTCGGGGTACGCCTGGAGCAGACCCTGGGTCTCCTGGAAGGACTTCTGGTCGTCGTCGTCACCGTAGGCGACCTTGACCAGCTTGAGGTCCTTGTACTCAGGCTTGCCGAGCTCGTCCTTCATGAACTCGATCCAGGCGTTCTGGTTCGTCGCGTTCGCGGTCGCGGACAGGATCGCGATCTCACCCTTGCCGCCGATCTGGTCGGACAGCATCTTCACCTGGGACCGGCCGATCTCCTCGGAGCTGGCCTGGTTGATGAACAGGTTCCGGCAGTCCTTCGCGGCGTCGGAGTCGTACGCGACGACCTTGATGCCCTTGGACATGGCCTGCTTGAGCGGGCCGCAGACGGCGTTGGCGTCGTTGGCCGCGATCAGGATCGCGTCCTGCTTCTGCTGGATCAGCGTGTTGATGTAGGACACCTGCGAGGAGGCGGAGGCGTCGGACGGGCCGACCTCCTTGGCCTCGCCCTTGTACTCCCCGGCCGCCTCGATGCCCGCCTTGTCGACGATCGTCTCGTACGGGTTGTTGATCTGCTTGGGCAGGAAGGCGATCTTCAGGCCCTCCTTGATGGGGGCGTTCGGATCGGCCGACGCCGGAGCCGAGCCGGTGGTCTGGCCGCCCCCGCCCTGCGCGGCGGTGGAGTCCTTGGTGGTTCCGCCTCCGCAGGCGGACAGACCGAGCGAGAGCAGGCCGACCAGGGCGGCGGCCGAGGCGACCCTTCGCGAAGAAGTGAACATGCGTCTATCCCTCAGGAGTTGGCTGGGTTGTGAGCGTCGGAGTGCGCCGTCGTTGCCGTACGGCGGCCACGAGACGAGGAGTGATCACGGAGATCACCAGGAGCAGACCGGTGACGATGGACTGGATCTCGGTCGACACGTCGTTGAGCATCAGCAGGTTGCGGAGCAGCCCGATCAGCAGCACGCCGGCGATGACGCCCCCGAGCGTCCCCTTGCCGCCGTCGAAGTCGACGCCGCCGAGCAACACGGCCGCGATCACGGCCATCTCCAGGCCGCTGCCGTTGTCGGCACGCGCGCTGCCGTACCGGAAGGTGTAGATGACACCGGCGAACGCGGCGACCACGCTCGCCACCACGAACAGGATGAGCTTGATCCGCTTGACCCGGATGCCGGCGAAGTGCGCGGCCTCCACCTGCGCCCCGATGGCGAACAGCGACCGGCCGAAGCCCGTGGCGTGCAGCACCACCCCGGTCACCGCCGCGAGGACGACGAACAGCATGACGGGGTACGGGATGAACGTTCCGGGCACGTCGTTCACGGCGAGATCGGTGAACTGCTGGGGGAACCCGGCCACCGCGCGGTCGCCGAGCACGACGTAGGCGAGGCCGCGGTAGAGCGCCATCGTGCCGATCGTCACCGCGAGCGACGGCAGCCCGAGGCGGGTCACCAGCAGCCCGTTGACGAGGCCGCACAGCGCGCCCACCACGACGACCAGCGGGATGATCGTCTCGATCGCCCATCCGGCGTCCCAGAGGTTGCCCACCAGCGCGCTGGACAGGCCGAGCACCGAGGCGACCGACAGGTCCACCTCCGCGGCGACCACCAGCAGGGTCATCGCCAGCGCGATCAGCGCGATCTCGCCGAGGTCGCCCAGGGCGAAGGACAGGTTGTCGATGTTGCCGAACTGCGGCGATCCGGTCAGGCCGCCGGCGAACACGAGCACGAGCAGCACGCCGACCAGCACATCCCAGCGGAGGAAACGCTGGAGCGAGCCTCCGAGTGCGCCTGTCGTCACGTCAGGAGCCATGCCGGGCGTTCCTCCTCCGTAGAATCCGCGCGACGCGCAGGGCGAGCAGCCGGTCCACGCTGATCGCCAGGAGCAGCAGCGCTCCGGTGATGGCCTGCTGCCAGAACGGATCGACCTTGAGCACGACCAGCGCGCTCGTGATGGTGGTGAGCAGCAGCGCTCCGAGTGCCGCGCCGTACACGCTGCCGACGCCTCCGGTGATCGCCACACCGCCGACCACGACGGCGCTGACCACCTGGAGCTCCCAGCCGTTGGCCGCGTCGGCGACGACCGTGCCGAACCTGGCCAGCCAGAGCACCCCGGCCAGTCCCGCCAGTCCCCCGCTCAACAGGTAGGCCGTCATCACGCGGCGCCGTACGGGCAGGCCCGCCAGCCGCGCCGCCTCCGGGCTGGAGCCGATGGCGTAGAAGTCCCGGCCCGAGGCGTACGAGCGCAGGTAGTAGCCGGCCGCGGCCATCACCAGCACCGCGATCAGCGGGAGGTACGGGATGCCCAGCACGCCGCCGTTGCCCATCGACAGCAGCGCGGAGGGCAGGTCCACGGCGTTGATCTGCCGGCCGTGGGCGATGAAGTGGTCCAGCCCCTGGATGACGTACAGCGTGCCGAGGGTCACCACGAGGGCGGGCACCCGGCCGAAGCTGACCAGCAGCCCGTTGGCCAGGCCGCAGACCGCGCCGATCGCGACGCCGAGGACGACCGCGAACACGATCCCCCGGCCGTGGTCGGCGGCGAGGAAGTCACCGACGGTGAAGGCGACCAGGCCGACGACCGACCCGACGGACAGGTCGATGTTCTTGGTGATGATCACGAAGGACTGGCCGACGGCCAGCAGCACCAGGATCGACGCGTTGAGGAAGATGTCCTTGACGCCCTGGCCGGAGAGGAAGTTGCCGTTCACTCCGGTGGTCACCGCGACCAGCAGGACCAGTGCCGCCACGATGCTCAGTTCGCGGGCCCGGAACACCAGGTCGACCAGGCTGCGGCCGCCGCGCCCGGCGGTGACGGCGGTCATGCGCGCTCCCCCGTCCCGCCGCTGCAGTGCTCGTTCACGAAGCCCTCCCGGTCGCCGCTGCCATCACGCTCTCCTCTGTCGCCGCGTCCCGCGGGATCTCGGCGACCAGCCGCCCCTCCTGCATGACCAGCACCCGGTCGGCCATGCCGAGCACCTCGGGCAGGTCGGAGGAGATCATCAGTACGGCGAGGCCGTCGGCGGCCAGCTCGGACAGCAGCCGGTGCACCTCGGCCTTGGTGCCGACGTCGATGCCGCGGGTGGGCTCGTCGATGATGAGCACCCCCGGCCGGGTCGACAGCCACTTGCCGAGCACGACCTTCTGCTGGTTGCCGCCGGACAGCACGTTGACCGCGTCCGACAGCCGGTTGAACTTGAGCTGGAGCCGGATCGCCCAGTCGCGGGCCCGGTCCCGCTCGGCGGCCCGCGAGATCACCGGACCGCGGCGGAGGTTCTTCAGACCGGTGAGGCCGATGTTGCGCTCGATCGACTGCTCCATCACCAGGCCCTGCTGCCGCCGGTCCTCGGGGACCAGGGCGAGGCCCGCCGACATCGCGGCGGTCGGCGACGCGGCCGGAAGCCCGCGCCCGTTCACCTCGACCGACCCGGCGTCCCAACGGTCGACGCCGAAGATCGCGCGGGCGACCTCGCTGCGTCCCGCGCCGACGAGCCCGGCGAGCGCGACGATCTCGCCGCGCCGTACCTCGAAGGAGACGTCGGTGAAGACGCCCTCCCGGGTGAGCCGGTGGACCTTGAGCGCCACCTCGCCGGGGACGGTGTCCAGCTTGGGATAGAGGGCGTCGAGGTCGCGGCCGACCATGCGCCGGATCAGGTCGTCGTGGGTCATCCCGGCCACCGGCTCGCTGGCGATCCAGGTGCCGTCGCGGAGGGTCGTGACCCGCTGGCAGAGCTCGAAGATCTCGTCCAGGCGGTGCGAGATGAACAGGACCGCGCATCCCTGCTCGCGCAGGGCCTTGACCACGTTGAAGAGACGGGTGACCTCGGCGCCGGACAGCGCCGCGGTGGGCTCGTCCATGATCAGCACCCGGGCGTCCCTGGAGAGTGCCTTGGCGATCTCGACGAGCTGCTGGTCGGCGATGGACAGGCCGCGGGCGGGCTGCTCGGGGTCGAGTGCCACGCCGAGCCGCTTGAACAGCTCGGCGGCGCGGCCGTGCATGGCCCCGCGGTCGATACGGCGGAGCGCGGCGCGCGGCTGGCGGCCGATGAAGATGTTCTCCGCGACCGACAGGTCGGGGAACATCGTCGGCTCCTGGTAGATCACGGCGACGCCCGCGTTCTGGGCGTCGGCCGGACTGTGGAACTCGACCGGCTCCCCGTCGAGCAGGAGCTGTCCGGTGTCCGGCCGGTACACCCCGGTCAGGGTCTTCACCAGCGTGGACTTCCCGGCGCCGTTCTCACCCGCGAGGGCGTGCGCCTCCCCGGCGAACAGCTCTAGGGAGACGTCGCGGAGCGCCTGCACGGCACCGAACGCCTTGCTCACCCCGCGCAGCGCCAGGACGGGCGGCGCGTCTCCTCCGGGCGGCTCGGTCACCGCGCCCACCCCTTCCCAGAAAAACGTTTTAGCGAACTGCCCCCGGACGGTAATCGCCCAGCTAGAAGCTTGTCAATGGGAGATGAAGCGCTCGTTTCCAGAGCGTTACCCAGCTCCCGATGCAGGATACGTGCAACCATGCTGACCTGCATGTTCAGGTAAGGTCTTGCCAAATCTGGCTAACACGTTTTAATAGATCGCGACCGGAGGAGGGCAGTTGGGCACCGTGACCATCAAGGAGGTCGCCCAGCGCGCGGGGGTGTCTCCAGGCACGATCTCCAACGTGCTCAACCGGCCGGAGCGGGTGGCCCCGGCCACCCGGAAACGCGTCGAGGAGGCGATCCGCGAGCTGGGTTTCGTCCGGCACGGCTCGGCGTCGACGCTGCGCGCCGGTCACAGCCGGATCATCGGCCTGTCCGTGATGGACATCGGCAACCCGTTCTTCACCGACGTCGCGGCGGGCGTCGAGGAGACCGCGAGCGCGCTCGGCTACGCCGTGATCCTGGGCAACTCGGCCGGCTCGCTGGCCAAGGAGGAGCGCAACCTGCGCGTCCTGGCCGAGCAGCGCGTGCGCGGCGTCCTCATCACGCCGTCGGACGACGATCCGGCCCGGTTCGACCAGCTGCGCGATCGGGACATCAGCGTCGTCCTCGTCGATCACCCGGCGCACCGCCCGGACCAGTGCTCGGTCACGGTCAACGACGTGGGCGGCGGCCAGATGGCCATGGCGCACCTGCTCGACCGGGGCGCCCGGCGGATCTGCCACCTCACCGGCCCGCTGACCATCCGGCAGTGCCGCGAGCGAAAGCTCGGCGCCGAGCAGGCCGTGATCGCCGCCGGCCTCGATCCCGCCACCACGCTCGAACTCGTCGAGGCGCCCGCGATGACGGCCCGCGCCGGACAGCAGGCGGCCGAGGGCATGCTCGCCAC
Source organism: Microtetraspora sp. AC03309 (assembly GCF_020826795.1). Lineage (NCBI taxonomy): Bacteria > Bacillati > Actinomycetota > Actinomycetes > Streptosporangiales > Streptosporangiaceae > Microtetraspora > Microtetraspora sp. AC03309. The sequence continues at coordinate 21,845 of NZ_JADDIL010000024.1, forward strand.
CGGCCGGCTCCCCGAGGCGGTGTTCTGCGCCAACGACCTGCTCGCCGTCGGCGTACTGCGCGGCCTGCTCCTCGCCGGCGTGAACGTCCCCGACGACGTCGCCCTGATCGGCTACGACGACATCGACTTCGCCGCCGCCTCCACGGTGTCGCTCAGCTCGATCAGACAGCCCACGTACCGGCTCGGCCAGATCGCCACCGAACTGCTGCTCGACGAGTGCGACAACCCCGGCACACACGCCCACCAGCAGATCATGTTCCAACCCGAGCTCGTCCTGCGCGAGTCCACCGGCTCCCCCCGCTGAGAGGTACGAAATGAGCGTTCACGCGGCTGTCGATCTCGGCGCGTCCAGCGGCCGGGTGATGACCGTACGGATCGACGGCGACCGGCTCGACCTCACCGAGACGCACCGCTTCGCCAACCGGCCGGTCCGCGTCGGCGGGACCCTTCACTGGGACGTCCTGGCGCTGTACCGGGGCGTGCTGGACGGGCTCGGCCGGGCCGGACGGGTCGACTCGATCGGCATCGACTCCTGGGCGGTCGACTACGGCCTGCTCGACGCCTCAGGACGGCTGATCGGCAACCCGGTGCACTACCGCGACGAGCGGACCGCCGGGATCATGGAACGCGTCTCCGCCGAGCTGGGGGCGGGCACGCTCTATCAGGTCGGCGGCCTCCAGTTCCTGCCGTTCAACACGATCTACCAGCTGCTCGCCGATCCGCTGCTCGACCGGGCGGAGACGCTGCTGCTGATCCCCGACCTGCTGGCGTACTGGCTGACCGGCTCCGTCGGGGCCGAGATCACCAACGCCTCCACCACCGGCCTGTACGACGTGCGCGCCGGGTCCTGGGCGCACGATCTGGCCGACCGGCTGGGCCTCCCGTCCCGGATCCTGCCCGCGCTGCGGCCGCCCGGCGCCCCCGCGGGGACGCTGCGCGCCGACGTCGCCGCCGAGGCCGGACTGCCCGGCGCCACCCCGGTCACCGCGGTCGCCTCGCACGACACCGCGTCGGCCGTGGCCGCTGTCCCGGCGGTCGGCGGGCGGTTCGCCTACATCTCCTCGGGCACCTGGTCGCTGGTCGGCCTCGAACTGGCCCGGCCCGTGCTCACCGAGGAGAGCCGGCTGGCCAACTTCACCAACGAGGGCGGCCTGGACGGAACCATCCGCTACCTCCGCAACGTGATGGGGCTGTGGATCCTCCAGGAATGCCTGCGCGCGTGGGGCGAGAGCGACCTTCCCGCGCTGCTGGCCGCCGCCGGGCGGGCCCGGCCGTTCGAGGCCGTCATCGATCCGGACGACCCGGCCTTCCTGCCGCCGGGTGACATGCCCGCCAGGATCGCGGACTTCTGCGCGCGCACCGGCCAGCGCCCGCCCACCGGCAGGGCGGAAGCCGTGCGCACCGTGCTGGAGGGCCTGGCCCTCGCCTACCGCAGGACACTCCGCGACGCCGTACGGCTCAGCGGGCAACAGGTGGACGTCGTCCACGTCGTCGGCGGCGGTGCCCGGAACGCGCTGCTCTGCCAGATGACCGCCGACGCCACCGGCCTTCCCGTGGTCGCCGGTCCGGTGGAGGCCGCCGCGCTCGGCAACGCGCTGGTCCAGGCCCGCGCCCAGGGTGTGGTCTCCGACATCCGCGCCCTCGTCCGGCACAGCGAGCGGCTCGTGACGTACGAGCCGCGGGGAGACCGCGCGGCCTGGGACGCCGCCGAATCCCGCCTCGCCGAGCTCACGGCCGAGCTTCCCCCTGACCTCACCGCCAGGCTCTGACCAGGTCATCCGGCCCGTACGCGGTCACGCCGGAGCAGGACACCCCGCTCCTCGACACCGCGACCAGCGGGAGTACCCGGTCCGTGAGCGCGGACCTGTGCTTGATCAGCCGCTGCAGATCATGATCGTCGAAGGGGCCTTCGAGCCACTTGATCGACCCGACGAAGCGCAGCTGCGAGCAGTTGGAGCGCGCTGTTCCAGTTGCCCGGCGCCGCCTCGGCGAACCGGTCACGGTGAGGCAGCGCCGAGAGCGCGACATCGGCCCGCAGTTGCTCCAGTCGGCCATGCTGAATGGCACTTCGAGGGATACTATCGCCGGCGAAACTATCGTCGATCGAAGTATTCACGCCTGGCCGAGGCGGCGGAGCAGCTGCTCACGTCTGAGTTCGAGGTCCTCGATCAACGCTTCCTGCTGTTCGACCTGGGTGATCACGGCCGACATCTCGGCGGCGTCCGTGGGGCCGGCCCCACGCCCCCCGATCTCCCTGCGCATGTCCACCACCTCCTGGCGCAACCGCACCAGATCGGCGTCCACCCGCTCCAACTGCTCCCTGTACTTCAGTTCGTTCATCGATTCCCGCCCGTCGTCGTAGGCCGTCCTTCAACGACATTCCCCTACACACCGGACTAATCGGACTCAGGGCGCCAGGTAGACGACGGTTCCGTCCGTACGGGCGGTCTGCGCGGCCCTGAACCGGGCGACAAGGAAGGACGGCATCAGCGCGTCGGCCTCCTCAGCGGTGAAGAACCCGAAGTCGTCGAGCTCCTCGTCCTGCAGGACGATGCCGTCGCCGCCGTCCAACGTGCCGCAGTCGAAGAGGAAGTGCACCAGCGGGACCGGACGGTCGTCCAACGGCTCCACCCAGTTGACGACGAGCAGCGGCCCTACCGGCAGCGTCAGGCTCAGCTCCTCGCGCACCTCCCTGCCGCAGGCCGCCTCCGGCGACTCACCCTCGTCGACGTGCCCGCCGGGCCAGCCCCAGTGGTCGCGGTAGTTCGGCTTGACCAGCAGCACGCGACCGGCGGGGTCGGTGATGAACCCGCCGGCGGCCACGATCACCTTGTGCAGCCCGGCGTAGAACACGTCAGCGGGGATCACGGGCGGGCCCTCCAGTGGAATGGACGCATGCCCCCGAGCATAGATCGTCGCCCTCTCGGGGTGGCAGACCGCCGGTGAGCTGCGGATTCGGGGCGTCACCCCGGCTCCCGGCAGGTCGTCCCCTACGCGGCCCCCAGGGATGTCCAGTAGCTCTCGAGGCGGACCCGGGTGTCGTCCGCTCCGTCGACGGCAGGAGCACGGGTTGGTCTTCCGGCCGGAGGTTTCCGGCCTCATCGATTCCTACGGTTTCCCTGTGACAGGGAAGACGCCGACGCGCCGCCGTAGAAACCTCGCCGCCTCGATCGGAGGCTGGAGCGCCCGCCACAGATGGTGGGCGTTGCTCATCTGGACCACCTTCGTGATCGTCTCGGTGTTCGCCGGGAACGCCGTCGGCGTCGCGAAGATGAAGTCGTACGAGAACGCGAACGGCGATTCCCGTGAAGCCGCGCGGATCCTGGACGGAGCCGGGTTCGAGGACGTGGCGAGCGAGGTCGTCCTCCTCCAGAGCGGCACCCTGACCATCAAGGACCGGCGGTTCCGCGACGCCGTCGCCGATGTGAAGAAGGCCGTCGAGGCCACCGGCCAGGTCGAACACGTGCGCACGCCGTACGACAAGGAGCCGTCGCCGGTCACCGAGGACGGGAAGACGGCGCTGGTCCAGTTCGACATGAAGGGCGAGGGCGCGACCGCCAAGGATCGGGTCCGGCCGGTACTCGACGCCGTGGCCGGGGTCGCGGCCGCGCATCCCGGCGTGCGGATCGAGCAGGCGGGCGGGGCGAGCGCCGACAAGCTGATCGGCGAGGCGATCGACGAGGACTTCGTCCGCGCCGAGCAGCTCTCGCTGCCGATCACCCTCGGCATCCTGCTCGCCGCGTTCGGCGCCCTGCTGGCCGCGGTGGTCCCGGTCGCGCTGGCGATGACGGCGATCGTCTCGGCCACCGGCCTGCTGGCCCTGACCAGCCACCTCCTCCACGTGGACGACGCGACGAGCAACGTGATGCTGCTGATCGGCCTCGCGGTCGGCGTGGACTATTCGCTCTTCTACATCATGCGCGAGCGCGAGGAGAGGGCGAAGGGCCGGGACAAGCGGCGGGCCATGGAGATCGCGGCCGCCACGTCGGGCCGGGCCGTCCTGGTCTCCGGCGTCACCGTGATCGTGGCGATGGCGGGGATGTTCCTGACCGGCAACGGCATCTTCATGGGCTTCGCCGAGGGAACGATCCTCGTGGTGCTGACGGCCGTGGTCGGCTCGCTGACCGTGCTCCCCGCGCTGCTCTCCCTGATCGGCGACAAGATCGACGCCCGGGTGATCCACGGCACGGTCCGCGCCGTCACCCGCGGCCGGGTCACCTGGCGGCGCGTCCTCGGTGTACGCGGTGGCGAGAGCCGCTTCTGGGGCGCGGTCCTCGGCCCGGTGCTGCGCCGCCCGGCGATCTCCGCCGTCCTCGCCGGCGGCCTGCTCGTCGCGCTGGCGATCCCCGCGGTGGGCCTGAAGACCGGCCCGCAGACCATCGACGACCTCCAGGGCGACTACGCGATCGCGGAGACCTTCAAGCGGATCGACACGGCGTTCCCCGGCGGCAACGAGCCGGCCGTGGTCGTGCTCAAGGCTGCCGACGCGACCTCCCCCGAGGTCACCTCGGCGATCGAGGAGTTCCGGAAGCGGGCGCTGGCCACCGGCGAGGCGAACGAACCATTCAACGTCTCGATAAATCCGGACAAGACGGTGGCGCGGATCGCCATCGGAATCAAGGGAACCGGCACCGACGCCGTGTCCGAGCACGCCGTCCACACGCTGCGCGAGAAGGTCATCCCCGCCACCATCCCCGGCGCCCATGTCACCGGCGCCACCGCGGGCTCGATGGACTTCAACGACCAGTTGGCCCGGAGCCTGCCGCTCGTGTTCGGGTTCGTGCTCCTGTTCGCGTTCCTCCTGCTGCTGGCCTCGTTCCGCTCCCTGGTGGTCGCGGTCAAGGCCATCGTGCTCAACCTGCTGTCCGTCGCGGCGGCGTACGGCGTGCTCGTACTGGTCTTCCAGAAGGGGTACGGCGAGAGCCTGCTGGGCTTCGAGTCCACCGGGACGATCACCGACTGGTTGCCGCTGTTCCTGTTCGTGATCCTCTTCGGGCTCTCGATGGACTACCACGTCTTCATCCTGAGCCGGGTGCGTGAGGCGTACGACAGGGGCATGCGGACCGAGGACGCGGTCGCGTACGGCATCAGGAGCACGGCGGCCGTGGTGACCAGCGCGGCGCTCATCATGGTGGCGGTGTTCGCGACGTTCGCCACGCTGTCGCTGCTGACGTTCATGCAGCTCGGGGTCGGCCTGGCGGTGGCGGTCCTGATCGACGCCACGATCGTGCGGGCGGTGCTGCTGCCCGCGACCATGAAGCTGCTCGGCGACTGGAACTGGTACCTGCCCCGCTGGCTCCGGTGGCTGCCCCAGCTCTCCCATGGCGAGGACAGCGAGGAGGAGGAGCGGCCCGCCGATCGGGGCCGCGTCCCGGCCCCGGTCGGCTGACGCCTCGGGCGGGCTACGGCATCAGACCGAGGAGGGCGAACTTGCGTGCCTGCGCGGGCTCGGCCATCCGCTGGACCTCCTTCAGGTTCGTCCCGAGTACGACGATCGTGTTGTTGGGCGTTCCCTTCACCCGGACCGCGAGCCTGCCGTCCGTGAGGTAGGTGGCGCCGATCAGGCTGCCCTTGACCGGCAGCTTGATGGTGCTCCCTGTCACGGTGTCGACCAGCGTGGGACGGAACCACAGCGGCCAGGAGCCGTCACCGCCGGGGGAGCTCGCGCCGATCTTGTTGACGATCACCCGGCGGCCGTCGGGCGACAGGCTCTGGACGTGGTTCGCGAGCTTGATCCCCGCCGCCCGCCGGGTCTTCCCGATGGTGGTGTCGAGGAGGAAGACGCCGTCGGTCGTTCCGGCGTAGCCGGCCAGGTAGCGGCCCCCCGCCGACCAGGCGAGGTGGCACACCCCGTACGACTTGCCGATCTTGCGGCGGTTCTTGCCGTCGGCGCCGACGATCCCGATGGGCGCCATGGACTCCGCGGCGGTCATCGCGTACGCGATGCGGGTGGAGTCGGCGGACCAGACAGGGGTGGCGCACGGAACGCCGGAGACCGCGCCCTTGGCGACGACGGTGTCTCTCGTTCCCTGGGTCACGTGCAGGCGCCCGTTGTCGTCGACCCAGGCGACCTTCTTCCCGTCGGGCGCGGCCGAGATCTGGATCATGGTGCCGACCTTGGTCTTCGTGAAGCCCTTGCCCGGCAGGTACGTGTGGACGATGGCCGCGGTCCCCTCGTATCCGAGGAAGGTCGCTCCACTCACCTGCCGTGCCGCCGCCTGGGCCGGGGCCGGAACGGCGAGGAGGGGTAGGGCGAGCACCGGCAGAGCCGTCATGATTCGCATAGCCGTAACGATTATCGGATCATCGCCACATACGGCAATTCACCCCCCAATTTGTCCGGAAAAATCATGTTTAGGTAAAGTTTGCGCCATGGGGGCTCTCGGAATCGTTCGACGGCCCCTGACCTTCTGGATCGTGGGCGTGTTCGCCTACATCGTCGCCGTCTTCCACCGCCAGTCGCTCGGCGTGAGCGCGATCGACGCGACGGCCAGGTTCGGTATCGGCGCGACGGGCCTCTCCCTCCTCGCGATGCTCCAGCTGCTCGTCTACGCGGCCATGCAGATCCCGGTCGGCGTCCTGGTCGACCGGCTGGGATCCAAAAAGATGATCATCATCGGCGCGGCCGTCATGGCCGCGGGGCAGGTCGTCTTCGCGCTCGCGGACGGCCTGCTCGGAGCCGTCGCCGGCCGGATCCTGATCGGTTCCGGCGACGCGCTGACCTTCATCAGCGTGATCCGCATCGTGAACCTCTGGTTCCCGGCCCGCAGGAACCCCCTGATCGTGCAGATCACCGCCCAGCTCGGCCAGGTGGGCGCGATCGTGTCGGCGGTGCCGCTGATCAGCTCACTCCACTCGTACGGCTGGACCCCCACCTTCCTCGGCGCCGCCGCCCTCAGCGTGCTCGTGCTCGTCTCGGCGGTGATCCTCCTGCGCGACCGGAGACCGGACGCGACCACCGCGGGGATGGGAGTGCGCGCCGCGTGGGCCCACCCGGGCACCCGGCTGGGCATGTGGACCCACGCCGCGACCCAGTGCTCCTCGGCCGCGTTCACGATGTTGTGGGGATATCCGTACCTGGTCGAGAGCCAGGGGCTGTCCCCGCAGGCCGCCGGCCTGCTGATCACCACGCTGACCGTGCTGTCGATGACGGCCGGGCCGTTGCTCGGCTACCTCGCCGGGCGGTTCCCGTTCCACCGTTCCCGGATGGTGTTGATCGTCATCGGCGCGACGGCGGCGGCGTGGACCGCGGTGCTGCTGTGGCCGGGCCACGCCCCGCAGTGGGTGCTCGTGCTGCTGGTGGTCGTGCTCGCGACGAACGGCCCCGGCTCGGCCATCGGCTTCGACTACGCGCGGACGTTCAACCCCACCGAGCGCATCGGCGTGGCCACCGGCATCGTCAACAGCGGCGGCTTCGCGGCGTCGATGACGGTGATCACCACGGTCGGCGTCCTCGTCGACCTGGTCGGGGACTACCGCTGGGCGTTCGCCGTGCAGTACCCCATCTGGCTGCTCGGCGCGGTGCAGGTCGTCCGCTACCGCGTGCGCGCCCGGCGCCTCCAACCGGCCCCGGCCCCGGCCCTGAACCCCAACCCCGGCACCGCCTCAGCCTGAGACCGGGGCACCGGTCGGTACGAAGGGGTCGGCGAAGTGCCCGGTGCCCAGGACGGCGACGCGGCCGAGGAGGGCGACCCGGCTGCGCACCGCCAGTTCCGGATCCTCGTCGTAGACATAGGTGATCGTGGGATCACGCAGCTGCTCCGGATGGAGCACCACGTCCCCGCTGAGCGCGAGATCGCCCACCTCGACCGTCTGGTGCCCAGGGGTGTGGCCGGGGCTGTGGACGGCGGTGATCCCGGGCAGCAGCTCGGCCGTGCCGTCCAGGATCTGGAGCGAGTCGCCGAGCGGGACGACGACCTGGTCGCGCATCGGACCACGCACCCAGTCGAGCTCGGCCCGCTGTACGGCATAGCGCGCGTTGGGGAACGCGGGACCGTCACCGGTGACGCTGCCGCTCGCGTGGTCGCTGTGCAGGTGCGTCAGGACGACCAGGTCCACATCCGCCGCGGCGACGCCGTGGGCGGACAGCTCCTCGAACAGCCGTCCCGGCACGGGTGCCCAGCTCGCCGCGGGAGACCCGGCTCCGCCGATCCCCGTGTCGACCAGGACGGTACGGCCGGCCGCCCGCAACAGGTAGCAGTGGAAGTGGAGGATCCACTCCTCACCGTCCGCGAACGATCCTCTGGGGAACATCTCGGGCAGCGGCTTGCGGATGTGCGAGCCCATCGGCCCCACCGCATCACACAATGGGATGACCTCGACACCGGACACGATCCTCGCTTCATGCGCCATGGCCCACACAATAGGAGAATCAGGGCTCTTCCATATCTCGCTCATCTCTCTCGCTGAACGCCGATTTCGGCACGAAGGCCAGCAGATCGCTCCGGGCGGAGCGTCGCCCCGCACCGGGGCACGCCATGATGGAACGCATGCTCGCCGACGTGATCGATCACCTGACCTGCCCGGTCTGCCGGGAACGGCTGGCACTGGCCGAAGGCACCGTCAGGTGCGAGCGCGGGCACAGCTTCGACGTCGCGCGGCAGGGATACGTCAGCCTGCTGACGGGATCGGCGGTCCCCGGCACGGCCGACACCCCTGCGATGGTGGCGGCCCGCGCGGACTTCCTCGCCGCCGGCCACTACGCGCCGCTCGCCGGCCGTCTCGCCCGGCTCTGCGCGGACGCGGACGCGTCCGTGGTCGCGGACGCGGGCGCGGGAACCGGCTACTACCTCGCGCACGCCCTTCCCGGCCGGGCCGTCGGCATCGCGCTCGACGTCTCCAGGCACGCGATCAAGCGGGCGGCGCGGGCGCACCCCCGGATCGGCGCCCTGGTCGCGGACGTGTGGCGGCCGCTCCCCGTCCGGGACGCGAGCGTGGACGTGCTGCTCAACGTGTTCGCGCCGCGCAACCCCTCCGAGTTCGCGCGCGTCCTGCGGCCCGAGGGGACGCTCGTGGTGGTCACGCCGGCCGCCGGCCACCTGCGCCCGCTGGTGGAGCGCCTCGGCCTGTTGTCGGTGGACGAGGACAAGGAGCGGCGGCTGGAGGATGCCTTCGGCGACCGGTTCACGAAGGCGGGACGCGAGGACGTGGAGATCACGCTCGATCTCTCCCATCCGGCGGTCGAGGCCGTGGTGGGGATGGGCCCGAGCGCCTGGCACACCGACCCGGGCACGCTGGCCGAGGGCGTCCGCGCGCTGCCCGATCCGGTACGCGTGACCGCGTCGTTCCAGATCACCACATGGACGCGAAAGCCCTCCTGATACTCCAGTGACTAAAGGGGTATTTCGCCAGAAATTCCGCTTTAAGATCCTCCGGTTCTCCGGCCATTCCGCAGATTCGCGGGACATACTTGACGCGACCCCGCCGGCATCGATTCCAGGGGAGGCTGCTTGAAAGCCGAGGAGCGCTGGCAGGCCAGGTTCCGCGCGCCACGCATGACCCTGCCGACATGGGCCCGCCAAGCACCACATCACGCCGTGTACCGCGGCGACGCCTCCGGCACCTGGGAGATCCACGCCTGGGACCGCTCGACCGGGCGTACCCGCCAGGTGACCGACCGGCCCGGCGGCACCACGCACGCGGCCATCGACCCCACCGGCCAGTGGATCTGGTGGTTCGCCGACACCGACGGCGACGAGTACGGCGGGTGGATGCGCCAACGGTTCTCCGGCGGCCCCGACATCCCGGTGGACACGCCCCCCGGTCACCCCGGCGGGCTCGGCCTGTCCGTCGCGGGCGGCGCGGCGGTCGGACGGTCCGGCCGCGACGGCTTCCAGGTCCTGCTCGTCCGCGACCAGGAGGACCCGGTCACGATCTACGAGCACGGCGAGCGCGCCTCCGTGGCCGCGATGTCCCTCGACGGGTCGCTCATCGCGATCGACCACAGCGAGCACGGCGACTCCCGTCATCCCGCCCTCCGGGTCGTCAGGGCGAACGGCCGCACCGTCGGCGAGCTGGACGACGGCACCGGCAAGGGCGTGACCGGCGTCCGGTTCGCCCCCGCGCTCGGCGACCGACGGCTGCTCGTCCTGCACGAACGGCGCGGCCGGCACGAGCCGCTGATCTGGGACCCCGCCACCGGCGAGCAGCGGGAGATCTGGCTCCGGGTGCCCGGGGAGATCGACGCGGACTGGTACCACGACGGCCGCGCCCTGCTCATCGTGCACAACCACCGAGGCCGTACGGAGCTCCTGAAGTACGACCTCACCGGCGGCGGGCTCACCCCGATCGACAGCCCGCGCGGCGTCATCGACGCGGCGGCCCCACGCCCGGACGGCTCCGTGGAGTACTCCTGGTCGAGCGCCTCCCAGCCGCCCGTGATCAGGTCGAGCAACGGCCACGTGGTGATGAACCCCGGGCGGGCCGCGCCGGCCTCGGTGCCCGTCGAGGACGTCGACGTCGAGGGCCCCGGCGGCCGGATCCACGCGTTGATCTCCCGGCCGGAGGCCGGTGCCCCGCCGTACCCCACGGTGTTCCTCCTGCACGGCGGCCCGGCCGCGCAGGACGGCGACGCGTTCCTGCCCGGTGTCGCGGCCTGGGTGGACAGCGGGTTCGCCGTGGTCCGGGTCAACTACCGCGGCTCCATCGGATACGGCTCCGCCTGGCGCGACGCCCTGCACGGGGACGTCGGGCACATCGAGCTCGCCGACGTGACGGCGGTGCGCGAATGGGTGGTCGGCCGGGGCATCGCCGATCCCGAACGGCTCGTCCTCGCCGGCGGATCGTGGGGCGGCTACCTCACGCTCCTCGGCCTGGGCACCCAGCCGAAGATCTGGGCCGCCGGCATCGCCGCCGCGCCCATCGCCGACCACGCCGCCGCGTACGAGGACGAGGCGGAGCGGCTGCGGGCCTACCATCGGGCGCTGCTCGGCGGGTCACCCGACGAGATGCCCGAGCGGTACGCCGCGTCCTCCCCCATCGCCTACGCCGACCTGGTCCAGGCGCCGCTGCTGGTCCTCGTCGGCGAGAACGACCCCCGATGCCCGATCCGGCAGATGGAGGACTATCTCGAAGCCCTGGCCCGGCGAGGGCACGACCCGCACACCTACCGGTACGACGCGGGGCACGGCACGCTCGTGGTGGAGGAGCGCATCCGGCAGATGTCCCTCCAGATCGACTTCGCGATCAGGGCGCTCGCAGAACGAGAATAGCCAGGTCGTCGGCGCTCGGCTCGGGGGCGAAGTCCTGACAGGCACGGCGGATCCGCTCGGCCACCGCCCGCGCGGACAGGTCCACGCACTCCGCCAGCAGCTTGGCCAGCCCGCCGTCGTCGTCGAGCAGCCGCGAGCCGCACCGCCTCTCGGTCACCCCGTCGGTGACCCCGAGCAGCACGTCGCCGGACTCCAGCCGGACGCTCTCCTCGTGGAACTCCGCCTCCGGGAAGACGCCGAGCAGGGACTGCGGGGACGCGACGGCCTCCACGACGCCGCTCGGCCGGAGCCGGAGCGCCTCGGGATGCCCGGCGGACACCAGGTTGATGTCGAGGCCGCCCTCTGTACGCGTGATCTCGCCGTGCAGCAGGGTCAGGAACCTGGCCCTGTCGCCTTCCTCAAGGATCGCCTGGTTGAGCCGGGCGACCACGGCGGCGACGCCGTACCCCTCCCGGGCGAGCAGGCGGAGCGCGTGCCGGGCGAGGCCGGTGACCGCCGCCGCGACCGGGCCGGTGCCGCAGACGTCGCCGATGGCGAACCGCCAGATGCCGTCTCCGACGGGGAACAGGTCGTAGAAGTCCCCGCCGACCTCGTTGGTCTCCCCGGCGGGCTCGTAGATGACGTGGGAGTCCAGGCCGGGTGTGTGCGGCTCCTCCGGAGGCAGCAGGCTGCGCTGGAGCGCCAGGTTCGCCGCCGCCTGCTGGGCGTACAGCCGGGCGTTGTCCATCGCCAGGGCGGCCCGCCGGCAGAGGTCCTCGGCGAGCTGCATGACCTCGTCGGGGAAACGGTCGCTGCGGCCGACGCACATGATGCCGAGCCGCCGCCCGCGCGCGGTCAGCGGGAACGCCAGCGCCTGCCACTCGCCCACGTGCAGCACGGCGGGTCCGTCGCCCGGCGGCATGGCGATGTCCGCGAGCTCGTCACGCAACGCGTCCATCTGCGTCTCGTCGGCGTGCCAGAGGTAGGCGGGCACCACGTCGCCGGAGCCGTGTTCCACGGTGTAGACGGCGCACCAGGTGGCGAGCCTCGGCACCACGATCTGGGCGATGATCGCCGGGACCATGTCGGGGTCGAGCGTCCCCGCGAGCAGGTCGCTGGCGTCCGCGAGGAAGCCGAGCCAGCCCGGCCCGTGCATCGCCTCGCCCACCCACTCCTCGCTGGTACGGCCGACGCCTCCGGGCAGGTCGATCCGCGCCCAGCGCGTGCGGGCGGCTCCGCTGAACGTGACGCCCCAGGAGACGGCGTTCGTGGGCGGATCGACCGCCTCCGCCTCACCCTTCTCGCGTACCTCCACCTGGACGGAGTCACCGTGGTGCACCCACATGACCTCGAAAGGACCGTCTCCGGCCTCCTCGACGAGGTCGCCGGCGAGACGCTCGGCGTCGACGCTCACGGACATGGCGGCCCACGCGGTCATCACTTCACGCGTGAACCGCCTCGCGGCTGGTACGGCCTCGTCGCCCGGCGCGAAGGACGCGGCGAGCACGGCACGTGGGGTAGTTGTCACCGGTTCCGTGTTATCACACTTCGACCTGACCCTCGTCAAACAAGCAGACGACTACATGCCACGGAACGTGACAGACTGGCATGAGGTTCGTGCTCGGCACGGCTGCGGTTCCGCTGTGCTCGTTGGACCTGGAAATCCCGCAGGGGAAGGAGGCTCGATGTCGCGTGCCAACGGTGAGGCCGCAGATTCGGAGCGGTGCTACACCGAGTCCGACCTGAAGCCGCTGCTCGACACGCTCGTCACATGGCGGGACGGCGACTTCCGCCGTCGTGTGCCGCACGCGCCTCCCGGGATCCTCAGTGAGATACGTCTCCTTTTCAACGAGGTCGCCGACCGACGCGAGCACCTGGCGAACGAGTTGGTACGCGTCCGGCGCGAGGTCGTACGCGAGGGCCGGTTCGCCGAGCGCCTCATGCCCGGCCCCGGAGTCGGCCTGTGGGCGGAGAACGTCGAGTCCGTCAACGACCTGCTCGACGCGCTGGTCACCCCGGTCAGCAGCGCGGCCGACGTGATCGACGCCGTCGCCAAGGGCGACCTCTCCCGCCGCATCGACATCTCGCGGAGCGCCCGCGGCGAGGTGCGGCGGCTCGGCAAGGCCGTCAACGGCATGGTGGACCAGCTCGCCCTCTTCACCTCCGAGGTGACGAGGGTCACCAAGGACGTCGGCACCGAGGGCAAGCTCGGCGGCCGGGCCAACGTGCGCGGCATGTCGGGCAGCTGGCGCGACCTCACCGAGGCCGTCAACACCATGTCCGGCCGCGTCTCGGCGCAGGTCCGCGACATCGCCGTCGTCACGACCGCGGTGGCCCGCGGCGACCTGAGCCGCAAGGTCACGGTCGACGCGGTCGGTGAGATGTTCGAGCTGAAGAACACCGTGAACACGATGGTGGACCAGCTCTCGGCCTTCGCCGAGGAGGTCACCCGCGTCGCCCGCGAGGTCGGCACCGAAGGCCGCCTCGGCGGCCAAGCCCAGGTCCGCGGCGTCTCCGGCGTCTGGAAGGACCTCACCGACAACGTCAACTTCATGGCGAACAACCTCACCTCACAGGTCCGCCAGATCGCCGCCGTCTCCACCGCCGTCGCACAGGGCAACCTCTCTAAGAAGATCACCGTCGACGCCCAGGGCGAGATCCTTGAACTCAAGGACACCCTCAACACGATGGTGGACCAGCTCTCCGCCTTCGCCGACGAGGTCACCCGCGTCGCCCGCGAGGTCGGCACCGAAGGCCGCCTCGGCGGCCGCGCCGAGGTCAAGGGCGTGTCCGGTGTCTGGAAGGACCTCACCGACAACGTCAACTCGATGGCCAAGAACCTCACCTACCAGGTGCGGAACATCGCCCAGGTGACCACCGCCGTCGCGAACGGCGACCTGACCCGCAAGATCGACGTGGACGCCCAGGGCGAGATCCTTGAGCTCAAGGACACCATGAACACGATGGTGGACCAGCTCTCCGCCTTCGCCGACGAGGTCACCCGCGTCGCCCGCGAGGTCGGAACCGAAGGCCGCCTCGGCGGGCAAGCCCGCGTCCTCGGCGTCTCCGGCGTCTGGAAGGACCTCACCGACAACGTCAACTCGATGGCGAACAACCTCACCTCACAGGTCCGCCAGATCGCCGCCGTCTCCACCGCCGTCGCACAGGGCAACCTCTCCAAGAAGATCACCGTCGACGCCCAGGGCGAGATCCTTGAGCTCAAGGACACCATGAACACGATGGTGGACCAGCTCTCCGCCTTCGCCGACGAGGTCACCCGCGTCGCCCGCGAGGTCGGAACCGAAGGCCGCCTCGGCGGGCAAGCCCGCGTCCTCGGCGTCTCCGGCGTCTGGAAGGACCTCACCGACAACGTCAACTCGATGGCGAACAACCTGACCTACCAGGTGCGCGACATCGCCGAGGTGACCACCGCCGTCGCGAACGGCGACCTGACCCGCAAGATCGACGTGGACGCCCAGGGCGAGATCCTGGCGCTGAAGACGACGATCAACACGATGGTGGACCAGCTCTCCTCGTTCGCGTCCGAGGTCACCCGCGTCGCCCGGGAGGTCGGCTCCGAGGGCCGCCTCGGCGGCCAGGCGCGGGTCGAGGGCGTCGAGGGCATCTGGAAGGGCCTCACCGAGAACGTGAACGAGCTGGCCGGTCGCCTCACCACTCAGGTGCGCGCCATCGCCGCCGTGACCAGCGCGGTCGCCCGCGGCGACCTCACCCAGTCGATCACCGCGGAGGCCGAGGGCGAACTGGCCGACCTCAAGGACAACATCAACACGATGGTGGGCAGCCTGCGGCTCACCACCAAGGCCAACCAGGAACAGGACTGGCTCAAGTCCAACCTGGCCAGGATCTCCCGCCTCATGCAGGGCCACCGCGACCTGATCGAGGTCGCCCGGCTGATCATGAGCGAGCTCACGCCGCTCGTGTCCGCCAGCCACGGCGCGTGCTACCTGGTCGTGGACGGCGAGCTCACCCTGATCGCGGGGTACGGCATCCAGCCCGGGTCGAGTCCCCGCCAGCGTTTCGCCCTCGGAGAGGGGATCGTCGGCCAGGCGGCCCTGGAGACCCAGCAGATCATCCTGGAGAACGTCCCGGCCGAGTACATCACGATCGAGACCGGCCTCAGCACGTCCACCCCGGCCCAGATCGTGGTCCTGCCGATCCTGTTCGAGAGCCAGGTGCTCGGCGTCCTGGAGATGGCCTCGTTCAACCAGTTCAGCGAGGTGCACCTCGCCTTCCTGACCCAGCTCGTGGAGACCATCGGCGTCACGATCAACACGATCATCGCCAACTCCCGCACCGAGGACCTGCTCAAGGAGTCCCAGCGCCTCGCGATCGAGCTGCAGGAGCGCTCCGACGAGCTCCAGCGCCAGCAGGAGGAGCTGCGCCGGTCCAACGCCGAACTGGAGGACAAGGCCGCGCTGCTGGCCAAGCAGAACCGCGCGATCGAGATCCAGAACTTCCAGATCGAGCAGGCCAGGCGCACCCTGGAGGAGCGGGCCGAGCAGCTCGCGGTCTCCTCGCGCTACAAGTCCGAGTTCCTCGCCAACATGTCCCACGAGCTGCGCACCCCGCTGAACAGCCTGCTCGTGCTGGCCAAACTCCTCACGGAGAACGCCGAGGGCAACCTCACTCCGCAGCAGGTCGAGTTCGCCAGGACCATCCACGGCGCGGGCTCGGCCCTGCTCCAGCTGATCAACGACATCCTCGACCTGTCCAAGGTCGAGGCCGGCCGCATGGACGTCCACCCGCAGCAGCTCTCACTGCCCAAGCTGGTCGACTACATGGACGCCACGTTCGCCCCCGTCGCGCAGGACAAGGGACTGTCCTTCTCGGTCGAGGTCGATCCGAGCGTGCCCGGCGAGCTGCGCACCGACGAGCAGCGGATGCAGCAGGTCCTGCGCAACCTGCTCTCCAACGCGATCAAGTTCACGCCCAAGGGCGAGGTCCGGCTCAAGGTCAGCCACGCTCCCGCGCACGTGCTGTACGTCGACGAGACGCTTCAGGCGTCGGACAACATCCTCGCCTTCTCGGTGATCGACTCCGGCATCGGCATAGCGCCGGACAAGCTTGAAGTGATCTTCGAGGCGTTCCGTCAGGCCGACGGCACGACCAGCCGCAAGTACGGCGGCACCGGCCTCGGACTGTCCATCTGCCGGGAGATCGCCCGCCTCCTCGGAGGCGAGATCCACGTCGACAGCGAGCCGGGCCAGGGCAGCACGTTCACCCTCTACCTGCCCATGGCGTACTCCGGACCGCTCGCGGCACGAGACGGCGGCGCCACGACCAGCGGCGCGTACAACGCGGGCGACGAGCTCATCGAGCGGGAGAGGGACGAGATCCTCCCGGAGATCCCGCTGCCGACCGACCTGCCGGTGCCCCAGCTCGCGCCGGTGCTCAACGGCCAGGACTGGCAGGGCGACGACCCGCTCAACGGCGCCAAGATCCTGATCGTGGACGACGACATCCGGAACGTCTTCGCGCTCACCAGCGTCCTGGAGCGGCACGGCTCCACCGTCGTGTACGCCGAGAACGGCCGCGAGGGCATCGAGCAGCTCGAACGCAACGAGGACGTCGCCCTCGTCCTGATGGACATCATGATGCCGGAGATGGACGGCTGGGCCACCACCACGGCGATCCGGCAGATGCCCCAGTTCGCCGACCTGCCGATCATCGCGCTGACCGCCAAGGTGATGCGCGGCGACCGGGAGAAGAGCATCGCCTCCGGAGCCTCCGACTACGTGCCCAAGCCGGTCGACGTCGACCGTCTGCTCGAGCGCCTTCGAGGCTGGCTTCTGCGCGGCCGTGAGGCCACCTCCGAGACCCGCGAAGGAACCTGATCGATGCCGGACCGCGCCAAGATCCTCCTTGTCGACGACCGCGAAGAGAACCTGATCGCTCTGGAGGCGATCCTCAGCTCGCTCGACCTGATCCCCGTCCGGGCCCGCTCGGGTGAGGAAGCGCTGAAGGCCCTGTTGGGCACCGAGTTCGCGCTCATCCTCCTCGACGTACGCATGCCCGGAATGGATGGGTTCGAGACCGCCGCCCACATCAAGCGGCGGGAGCGCACCCGCAACATCCCGATCATCTTCCTGACCGTCGTCGACAGCGCCCCCGACTACGCCTTCCGCGGGTACGCCGCCGGAGCGGTGGACTACCTGACCAAGCCCTTCGACCCGTGGGTGCTGCGCGCGAAGGTCGCCGTCTTCGTCGAGCTCTACAACATGAACCGGCGGCTCACCGAGCAGGCCACCCTTCTCCGCGAGCGGCTGACCTCCGAACTACCCGAAGGAAACGGCGCCGACCAGGCCGAGGTGCTGCCCGAGCTGTCCCGCCGGCTCAGCGCCGTCGAGGACGAGCTGGCCCGGGTACGCGAACTGGTCGGCAAGACCGGCGAACCCCCCCTCATCGGCCACATGAGCGACCTCGCCGAACGCGTCGGTCGCCTCAGAGCCGGTTTCGACGCCCTCGCCTGACCTCAGCGTCCCACTCGCTCGTCGGTCAGCTCAGCGTCGCGCCCGCTCAGCGTCGGAGAGCCTCGCTCCGCTCGGCGGGAGCAGGCGCCCTCAGCCGCCGGCTTCCGTCCTCACTCGGGACTCCTTCGTCGCCCACTCGCTCGTCGGTCAGCTCAGCGTCGCGCCCGCTCAGCATCAATGGCCTCGCTCCGCTCGGCGGGAGCAGGCGCCCTCAGCCGCCGGCTTCCGTCCTCACTCGGGACTCCTTCGTCGCCCACTCGCTCGTCGGTCAGCTCAGCGTCGCGCCCGCTCAGCATCAATGGCCTCGCTCCGCTCGGCGGGAGCAGGCGCCCTCAGCCGCTGGCTTCCGTCCTCACTCGGGACTCCTTCGTCGCCCACTCGCTCGTCGGTCAGCTCAGCGTCGCGCCCGCTCCAGGGCATCCCAGAAGCCGCGGCGCAGGGCCTGGCGGACCTCCTCATGGAGGAGGAAGTCGATCGGGAGCGACGAGCCCTGGAGAAGCCGGGCCTCCAGGTCGGACGGCATCCGGGGTTTGCGGGCGAGCACCGCCTCCAGCCACAGGACGGGAGCGTCGCGGGCGACCGACTCCCCGAAGTCGAAGCCCTCCTTGTGCGCCGCCTGCACCGACTCGGCGAGCGTGGTCGTGCCGCCCGCGCTGTGCGCCGCCGGCTGGGTGGGCTGCGGTCCGGTGTACGGCCCCAGCGGCACCGGACCGGGCGAGGAATAGGCGTTCTCGGAGCTCCCGGAATAGTTCGAGGAGCTCGGGTAGCTCGGGGAGTTCCCCGCGTAATGGTTCTGGGTCGCCGGAGCGCTCGGTGCGGGTGGCGACCCGAGGGGCGCCGGCAGCGGCGACGAGACCGGCGCGAGGGAAGAGATCTGGGCCACCGGTGAGACCTGCGCGGGCGGCGACGCCGGTGGCGCCGTCGGTGCGGGCAACTGGGCCGGCGGGGACACCTGAGGCAACGGCTGCGCGGGCGGCGTGGCGGCCAGCGGCGCCGGCGCGGGCGCGGGAAGCTGCGGGGGCGGCTCCGGAGAGTAACCGGTGTACGCGGGAAGGGCCGGCTGGACCGGCTGGGCCGGACGGGCGTGCGCGGCACCTGAGGAGGGAGTCGCGGCGGGCGCGGCGTGATCACCACCCACGGCACCACCACCCACGGCACCACCGCCTGCTGCTCCACCGCCTGTAGCCCCGCCACCCAACGCGCCGCCGCCCAGCAGGCCGTTGTTCGGTGTGCCCGGTAGCAGGCCGTTGGTGGAGGCACCGTTGGTCGCCAGCAGGCCGTTGGTGGACACGCCGCCGCCCACCGGCAGGCCGTTGGTGGACACGCCGTTGGTCGAGCCGCCGCCCGACCCGCCGACGCCGAACGTTGCGTTGGCGGGCTGCCCGGCGCCGTTCTGCCGGGACTGACCGTTCAGGGCGGGCTGCTGACCGCCCGCGTGGGCGGGAGCCGGGTCGGCGTTCGCGCTCGAAGTGACATACGGCCGGAGGTGGCCGCCACCGATCTCGATGAGGTCGTCGCACTCCTGGCGCAGCGTGCGGGAGGCCGACCAACCGCCGTCGACGGCGATGTGGATGACGGTCACCCGGATGCCGAGGTCCTGCGCGTCGCTGACGACCTCGACGAGGTCTTCGTCGCCGGTGACCACCACGGCGTCGCAGATCGCGTTGTTGCGCGCCAGCGTCATCATGTCGCGGTGCACCTGGGCGTCGACGCCCTCACGCCGGCCGGGGCGGATCCGGGCCAGGCGGAGCTTGAGTCCGGGAAGATCGGCCAACGCGTCGTGCTCCGCCGTCCGGCGGCCTTCGACCGTCGCCTCATACCAGTAGCATCGGAGCAGCGGAAGGCCGGTGCGTTCCTTGCACAAACCGGCCAGCAACTGGAGCAGCCCGGGGTAGTCCCAGGAGACGGCCTCTCGGTGGCGGGTTCCGTGCGCGGCCAGGGCGCCGTCCGCCAGCAGGTAGCCGGCGTCAACGAACAACGCGCAGCGATCCACGCGACACCGCCCTTCCTACGTGGCCATCTCAGGGTAATCAAGCGGGTGAAGCGGCGAGGGTGAATCGGCACGATTCAGGCCTCGCCGACACGATGGGGGTCTCGTGTGCCCCGGCCCCGATGCCGTAGCGTTCACGGAGACCGTACCAGTTTGTCCTGGTCTTGCCTTCCCCCCAATTCGGTATAAGACAGGGTCATGGCAGGGCCGGAACACTGATCGCGGCGACACCGAAAAGCAGCGCGTCCTTCCTGGTCAGGATGTTGAGTACCGAACTCTGACCACGCAGCGTGACCGAGTCGCGCCGGGGCCCGGCCTTCCCCGGCCAGGTCAGAACGTCCAGCTTCGCCTGCCGTCCCCCGGCCGCCAGACCGCCGAGCGTGACGTTCAGCGGCCCGCCTCCCCGGAGCAGCGACGCCGTCTCCAGCACCGCCGCCTGCCCGTACGGCTGTTGCGGGTCGGAGGCGACCACGACCAGCGTCCACCCGGCCCGCCCGGCGGAACCGGCGGAACCCTTCGCTCCGCCGGACGCCCTGCTGTCCGGCACCCTGCTGTCCCTGCCGTCGGAGGCCCTGCCGTCGGAGGCCCTGCCGCCGGAGGCGGACACACGCGAAGGACCGGTTCGGATCGACGCGTCCGCGACCCACCACACGCCGGCCGGACCGCCGGCTCGTACGAGCCCCGTCACGTCGGCGAACGCGAGATAGCCGGTCCCGGTGGGAAGGGTGCGCCGGGACACCTCGGCGGCGTGCACCGTCACGTAGTGCCGTGAACGTGGCGCCCGGACCCGGACGTCACCGGCGGGAGCGGTCCCCTCGCCACCGGCCGACCAGTAGAGCCCGGCCCAGAGCACCCGGCTCCGGCTCGGCAGCGTGAGACGCGCGGGGCTGGAACTGCGCGTCGCCGGGTCCTTGTCGAGATCCACCAGGACCTTCTCCGTACACGTGGTCCGCTTCTGCGGACAGCCCGACAGGGCGTTCCCGACGGCCTGGCCGGTCACGTGACCGTCGGTCGCGAAGCGTGCCGTGGCACCGGAGGCGCGGACCCCCTTGGCCGACGTCGCGGCCGCCCGCAGCGTGCCCGCCCGGACCCGTACGGTCGGGCCGCGGTCCTCCGGAGCGTCACCGGACACGTTCACCGGCAGGAAGAGCGAGGTGGCCTGGCCCGCCGCGAGCGCGTCGTGCGCGCACCGCACTCCCTTCCCGCTCGTACGGCACGCCCAGCCATCCGCCGTCTCCGCCGACGCCGCGTGTCCTCTGCGCCCTCCGACGGTGGCGGGGACGACTCCCTTGGGCAGGTCAACGGCGGCTTCGACCTCCTGCGAGGCGGCGTTCCCCGTGTTGCGCAGCCGTACGGCGACGATGCCCCGGCGAGCCCGCACGAGCCCGCCGACCGGTTCGACGGTCGCGGCGAGCCGGGCCACCCGGGGCACGGGAGCCTGGGCCTGTTCCTTGGACATGAAGGGCCGCTCGACGACCGGCGGTTCCGGTGTCGTCCCTCCGGGTTTACGCGCCCCACCCGACGGTGCCGGTGAGGCCGAGGACGAGGGCACAGGCGAGACGGAGACCGAGGCGGCGGGTGAGGCGGCGGGCGAGGAGCGGTGGAACGGGGAGAGCGGCGGCACCCCCGGGTGGGACGGCCCCTCCGGGGAACGCGCGGCCGACGCCCGCCCGGACGGCGACAGCCCGGTGGGTGAGGGCACGGGTGGGGACGGCGCCGGTGGTGACACCACGGGTGGGGAGGGCACCGGCTGCGGGCGGCCGTGCCCGTCGTCCACGCCATGATCGCCGGTTCCGCCGGTTCCGCCGTTCCCACGGTCTCCGCCGGTTCCGCCGGTTCCGCCGGTTCCGCCGTTCCCACGGTCTCCGCCGGTTCCGCCGGTTCCGCCGGTTCCACGGTCTCCGCCGCTCCCGTCCCGGCCGTCGTGGGAGCCGTGCCCGTCGTAGGAGCCGCGCCCGTCGTGAACGCCCTGTGCGGACGGGTGGCCGCCACCGATGACGACGTCGGAGAGGAACAGCCCGCCGGCCGCGGCCGCGGCCGTGCCCGCCGCGGCGGCCCAGTACGCGAGGGGCACCCGCCGCACCCAGCGGACGACGCCGGTCCGTCCCCCGCCTCCCGCGGCGGCGGCGCCGCGGAGCGCGGCGAGATATCCGGTGAGGAAGGGACCGGCGACGAGCGGACCGACGACGACCCGCAGGCCCTGAACGACGTCGGACAGTTCGAGGAAGACCGTCCGGCAGTCGACGCAGTCGGCGACGTGGCCATCCACCAGGCGGGTCTCCCGCCGGGTCAGGCCACCCCGGACGTAGGCCGCCATCTTCTCCACCATCACCCGGCAACCGGGCAGCGGACCGCCGTCCAGGTGGATCTGGAGGAACGCCTGGCGCAACCCCTCGCGGGCGCGGTACGCGAGGGTCGCGACCCCTTTCACGGAGAGGCCGAGCATCAGGGCGATCTCCCCCGCGCCGCAGGCCTCCACCTCGGTGTGCCACAGCACCATCCGCCACCGCTCAGGCAGGGAGAAATACGCCGTGGCGACGAGCGAGCGCTCCAGCCCGGCGTAGGCCGGGTCCACGTACGGCGTGCCGAGCGCGTCCTCGTCGGTCTCCCCCGCTGCCGTACGGCGGAGCGCGGTCAGGAGGTAGGGGCGGAAGGCCGATTCCGGCCCACCGCCACTCCTGATCGCGTTGAGAACGGCCGCGAAGGTCTCGGAGACGATGTCCTCGGCCTCCGCGTCGCCCTCGACCATCTGGCCGGCCAAGGAGCGGGCCGCGGCGACGTGACGATCGAAGAGCGGCGCATAGGCCGCCACGTTGCCACCCCGCACCGCGTCCAGGAGTTCTGCATCGGTTTGCCGGATTCCCGCACTCATTGTTACCCCACGATTACGCTGAGTCGTCCCGCACATGATTCCGCCGACCATGCGATGCCTAAACCGGTGACGGGTCCTTACCTCCGAACCGGTGGCCGCGACCTCGTAGGCTGGGCGCCATGAACGACCGCGAGAAGCTGCTTGACGAGATCAAAAAGAAGGGGGTCGTGCACGGCAGGGTCGTGCTCTCCTCGGGCAAGGAGGCCGACTGGTACGTCGACCTGCGCCGCATCACGCTCGACGGCGTGGCGGCCCCGCTCGTGGGGCGGGTGATGCTCGACCTGACCGAGGACCTCGGCTATGACGCGGTCGGCGGCCTGACGCTGGGCGCGGACCCCGTGGCGACCGCGATGCTGCACGCCGCCGCCGCCCGGGGCCGGACTCTTGACGCCTTCGTCGTACGGAAGGCGGGCAAGGCCCACGGCCTGCAGCGCCGGGTCGAGGGGCCGGACGTGAAGGGGCGCCGCGTGCTCGCGGTGGAGGACACGACGACCACGGGCGGCTCCGTGCTGACCGCCGTGGAGGCCCTGCGCGAGGCGGGCGCCGAGGTCGTGGGCATCGCGACGATCGTGCACCGGGGTGGCGACGAGAACCTGGCCGCCACCGGTCTGCCGTACCGCTCGGCCTACGGCCTGGCCGATCTGGGGATCACGTCGGCCTGAAAGTTTCAGCCCGGCGGTATCTCAGCGGGAACGGCTCACCTTGAACGCCTGGCGCTCCCCGGTCTCACCCGGGGGGCGCTGGGTCCCGTTCTCCAGGACCGTGACCGTGCTCGCGTCGCCGAGGACCACGTCGAGTTCGGGGTCGAAGTAGGACGCCTGCTCGCCCCGGGTCAGGTCCCGGTCCATCAGCACGTCTCCGCCGGGGATGCGGACGAAGACCGGGCACCGGTCGGCGCTGCACACGATCTGGACGGTCGCCGTCCGGGTGCTCGCGGGTGAGGGCGTACCCCCGGAGACGCGGGGCGAGGAGGAAGGGACGGCCTCGGCGTCTCCCGAGCCGAGGACCGTCAGCAACGAGGTGGCGAAGGCGCCGGCGACAGCCAGCGCGAGCAGGACCGCCAGGCCGATGAGTACCAGCCGGGCGATCCCCATCGGATCAGACCTGTGGCGTCCCACATACCGGAGGGTAGCGGCTCCACGAAGAGGTCAACAGCACCCAAATGGGGATTAATCACTCTTTCATGCACCAGAGGGGTCAGCGTCCCGCGTGGTGCTTCCCCTTCGGCTCCGCCACGGCACCGGCCTTGCGGTTCTTCAGGACCTCGCGGACGATCGGCACCAGCGACAGCGCGACGATCACGAAGACGCCGGGCAGGATGTACTTGTCGATGCCCTCGACCTTGCTGCCGAGGAAGTAACCGAGCAGCAACAACGCCTCGACCCAGACGACGCCGCCCACGACGTTCCACACGAAGAACTTGCGCGCGTCCATTTCCAGGACACCGGCGACGGGGTTCATGAAGGTGCGGACGATCGGCATGAACCGCGCCGCGACCACGGCCTTGGCCGGGCCGAACTTCTCGAAGTAGTGCTCGGCCTTTTCGACGTGCTCCTTTTTGAACAGCCGGGAGTCGGGCTTGTCGAAAAGCTTGCGGCCGATTCGCGCGCCGAGCAAATGGCCGAGCTGGGCGCCGAGGATCGCGGCCAGCGGTGTTCCGACGAGCAGGGTCGGCAGCGAGAGGGGTTCGATGCCCAGCCCCTGCGCCGCCGCGGCGGAACTGAAGATCCCGGCCGCGACCAGCAGCGAGTCGCCCGGCAAAAAGAAACCGACGAGCAACCCGGTCTCGGCAAAGATGATCGCGATGACGCCGACCGTCGCGAAGGCGCCGAGCATGGTCAGCCACCACTGCGGGTCAAGAAGGTTCAGGATCACGTCCACGCCCCGAGCTTACCGGTCGGATATGAGGCGACACTTAAAGAAGACGGGCCGCGGCCCCGAGCCTGCTTCACACATCGGCGCACGCTTCGGGATACTTGCGACCGCCGGTAACTGTCTCAGAAGGAGATGAATTTCCGATGCCTATCGCGACTCCAGAGGTCTACGCCGAGATGCTCGACCGGGCCAAGGAGGGCGGCTTCGCCTACCCGGCGATCAACGTGACCTCGTCCCAGACGCTGAACGCGGCGCTGCGCGGCTTCGCCGAGGCGGAGAGCGACGGCATCATCCAGGTGTCGACCGGCGGTGCGGAGTTCCTCTCCGGCACGACGGTCAAGGACATGGTGACCGGCTCGGTCGCCCTGGCCGAGTACGCCCGGGTGGTGGCCGCCAAGTACCCCGTGACCGTCGCCCTGCACACCGACCACTGTCCGAAGGACAAACTGGACGGTTTCATGCGCCCGCTGATCGAGATCTCTCGTGAGCGGGTCGCCAGGGGCGAGGAGCCGCTGTTCCAGTCCCACATGTGGGACGGCTCCGCCGTACCGCTGGAGGAGAACCTCTCCATCGCCTCCGAGCTGATCGAGAAGTGCGCCGCGGCGCGTGTGATCATGGAGATGGAGATCGGCGTCGTCGGCGGCGAGGAGGACGGCGTCGTCGGCGAGATCAACGAGAAGCTGTACACCACGGCCCAGGACGCCATCGCCACCGCCGAGGCCGTCGGCCTGGGCGAGCGCGGCCGCTACCTCCTGGCCGCGACGTTCGGCAACGTGCACGGCGTCTACAAGCCGGGCCACGTCAAGCTGCGTCCCTCCGTCCTGAAGGACATCCAGGAGGCCGTCGGCGCCAAGTTCGGCAAGGAGAAGCCGTTCGACCTCGTCTTCCACGGCGGCTCCGGCTCGCTGCTGGAGGAGATCCACGAGGCCATCTCGTACGGCGTGGTCAAGATGAACATCGACACCGACACGCAGTACGCCTTCACCCGCCCGGTCGCGGACCACATGTTCCGCAACTACGACGGCGTGCTGAAGGTCGACGGGGAGGTCGGCAACAAGAAGGCCTACGACCCCCGTTCGTACGGCAAGGCCGCCGAGGCGGGCATGGCCGACCGGGTCGCCGAGGCCTGCCGCCACCTCAAGTCGGCGGGCACCAAGCTCCGCTGACCGAAGCCCGGTCGACCACACGTCTGACCAGGCGTCGCCGCGCGGAACACGTTCTTCCGTTCCGTGCGGCGACTTCCCGGAGAATTTCCGTCAATCTTGCCCCCGCCCGCTCATCACAGTGCGGGCTGTCCACAGGTAAGACTGTGGACATGGAATCGCATGAGAACCTCCTGGCCGGTCCGCCGCCCACCCTCCTCCCGGACAACACCGAGGCCCGAGAGATGCTCGAGTCCGGCGCCAAGGCGGCCGACGTGGCCGCGCGCTTCCCCGCCTACTCGGAAGCCTGGGCGGCGCTGGCCGACGACTACTTCGCGGCCGGGCACGCCGTCACGTCGTACGCGTTCGCGCGCACCGGCTACCACCGCGGCCTCGACCAGTTGCGCCGGGCCGGATGGAAGGGCCACGGCCCGGTCCCGTGGGACCACGGGCCGAACAAGGGCTTCCTGCGCTGCCTGCACGCGCTGAGCCGGGCCGCGCAGGCCATCGGGGAGAAGGACGAGGCCGAGCGCTGCGCCCGGTTCCTGCGTGACAGCAGCGCCGACGCCGCGAGGGAGCTCGCCGGACACTGAAGTGCCGTGACCTGCCCGAGCCGGTGGGAGCCGTACACGCGGGGTGACCGCCCACTTAGGACCCGGAGATCCCATTTTCCGACCGGCTCAGGTAGTCTCTGTTTGCAAGAGGCCCCTGTCGTGCTTGCGCCAGGGGTTTTCGTTTTGTGGTGCAGGAGTCAGACCATGCCGGCTGTGGTTCTCGTAGGCGCCCAATGGGGCGATGAGGGCAAGGGAAAGGCCACCGACCTGCTCGGGGGCGACGTTCACTACGTCGTGCGCTATCAGGGCGGTAACAACGCGGGCCACACCGTGGTCATCGGCGACCAGAAATACGCCCTGCATCTGCTGCCGACGGGCGTCCTCTCCCCGGACGTGGTCCCCGTGATCGGCAACGGCGTCGTGATCGACCCGGGTGTGCTGCTCAGCGAGATCGACGGGCTGGCCCAGCGCGGGATCAACGCCGACCGGCTGCTGATCTCGGCGAACGCCCACCTGATCATGCCGCATCACAAGGCCATCGACAAGGTCAGCGAGCGCTACCTGGGCAAGGCCAAGATCGGCACGACCGGGCGCGGCATCGGCCCCGCCTACGGCGACAAGATCTACCGCATGGGCATCCGCGTCCAGGACCTGCTGGACCCGGGCATCCTCAAGCAGAAGATCGAGATCGCCCTCGGCGACAAGAACCAGATCCTCACCAAGATCTACAACCGGCGCGGGCTCGACCCGGCCAAGGTGCTCGACGAATACCTCGCGTACGCCGAGCGGCTCAAGCCGCACATCACGGACACGTCGCTGGTGCTGAGCAAGGCGCTGGACGACGGCAAGGTCGTCCTCCTCGAAGGCGGCCAGGGCACGCTGCTGGACATCGACCACGGCACCTACCCGTTCGTGACCTCGTCGTCCCCGACCTCGGGCGGCGCGTGCGTCGGCTCGGGCATCCCGCCGTCGCGGCTCACCCGCGTCATCGGCATCCTCAAGGCGTACACCACGCGGGTCGGCTCGGGGCCGTTCCCCACGGAGCTGACCGACGAGATGGGCGACTGGCTGCGCTCCACCGGCGGCGAGTACGGCGTGACCACCGGCCGCAACCGCCGCTGCGGCTGGTTCGACGCGGTCATCGCGCGCTACGCCACCCGGATCAACGGCGTGACCGACTTCTTCCTCACCAAGCTGGACGTGCTGTCCGGGCTGGAGCGCATCCCCGTCTGCGTCGCGTACGACGTGGACGGCGTGCGCCACGAGGAGATCCCCATGACGCAGACCGAGTTCCACCACGCCAAGCCGATCTACGAGGAGCTGCCCGGCTGGCAGGAGGACATCACCGGCGCCAAGACGTTCGAGGACCTGCCGCCCAAGGCGCAGGATTACGTCAAAGCGCTCGAGGAGATGAGCGGGGCCCCGATCTCCGCGATCGGCGTCGGTCCCGGCCGCACGCAGACCCTCCAGATCCGCCCGCTGATCTGAGCGCGTTTCCCCACTCTCGCAGGTTGTGCGGCATTTGAGCGGATGCGCGCCGAGGGGGTGGGGATGCTCGGGCACCGCCGGCCCACCCAGTAGGGTTCGCCGTTGTGCACGGACACGTTGAACTACACGGCCATCGGGGAGCGCGCGGGCTGCGGCCCGAGAACACGCTTCCCGGGCTCGCTTTCGCGCTGGAACTCGGGGTCGACGCACTGGAGTTCGACGTCGCCCTGAGCTCCGACGGGCAGATCGTGCTCACGCACGATCTGATCGTCTCGCCGGTGACCAGCGCGGACACCGGGATGGCCACGGCGGGCGACGAGATGTTCCCGTACGTCGGCAAGCCGATCGGCTCCCTGACGCTCGACCAGCTCAGGACGCTCGACGTCGGCATCCGGATGCCGAAGCGCCCCGACGACCCGTTCGCGCTCACCCAGGTGCCGCTGCCGGACACCCGGATGCCCACGCTCGGAGCCGTGCTCGGCCTCGTCGACGCGTACGGCGCGGACCAGGTCAGGTTGCACGTCGAGCTGAAGTCCGACCCTGAGCGCCCGGACCTCTCGGCCGATCCGCGCGCGTTCACCGAGCTCGTGGTGAAGGAGCTCGACCGGCACGGCCGGCTCGCGAACACCGCCCTGCTCAGCTTCGACTGGCGCGTCCTCGAGATCGCGCGCCCGCTGGTCGACCGGCGGTACGCGCTGGTCGAGCAGGTGACGATGACCCCCACCTGGATGAACGGCCTGGAGCTGGCCGACTTCGACGGCGACCTGGCGGCCGCGGCCCTGGCGGTCGGGGCCACCACGCTGTCCCCCGACCGCGTGCTGGTCGACCGGGCACTGATGGCCGGCGCGGCGGACCGCGACCTTCCGGTGGTGGTGTGGACGGTCAACGATCCCGACGAGGCCGCCGGGCTCATCGACCTGGGCGTGGCGGGCATCGTCACCGACTATCCGGACCGGATGCGGCCCCTGTGGGCCGCCCGGGGGCTTTCCCTGCCGTCGCCGATCCCCCCGCTCCGCAACGCCGTCGCCTAGCCCCGTCGCCTAGCCCCGTCAGCCGTCCCCGGCGTCCTGCTCCTCCTCTGGCGATTCCGCGATGGACAGGGCGCCGGACGGGCAGAGCTGTACCGCCTGCCTGACCGCGCCCGCCATGGAGGCGGGCGGCTCCGGAACGAGCAGGACGACGGTCCCGTCGTCCTCGCTCTGGTCGAACACCTCGCCCACGGCGAGCACGCACATCCCGGCCCCGATGCAGCGGCCGGTATCCGCGACGATCTTCATGGTCGTCCCCCTCCTACCAGGTGACCGGCAGCCGGTGCACCCCGTAGATCGCCATGTTGGTCCGCATCGGGACCTCCTCCGGCGGTACGGCGAGGCGCAGGCCGGGGAAGCGGCGCAGCAGGGCCGGGTAGGCGATCCGCATCTCGGTCCTGGCGAGCTGCTGGCCGAGGCACTGGTGGATGCCGTGGCCGAAGGTGAGGTGCCCGCCGGCGTTCCGCGTCACGTCGAGCTCGTCGGGCTCCGGGAACCGCTCGGGATCGCGGTTGGCGGCCGACACCGACAGCGTCACCGACTCGCCTGCCCGGATGAGACGACCGTCGATCTCGACGTCCTCCAGAGCCGCCCGTACCGGGCCGATGTGGATGACGGTCAGATAGCGCAACAACTCCTCGACGGCGTCCTCCACCACCTCGGGCTTGTCCCGTACGGCGGCGAGCTGGGCGGGGTTGCGCAGCAGGGCGTAGGTGCCGAGGGCCAGCATGTTCGCGGTCGTCTCGTGGCCGGCGATGAGGAGCAGCGTGGTGATGCCGGTGAGCTCCTCGTCGGTCAGGTCGGTGTCCGTCGCGAGCCCGCTGACCAGGTCGTCGTCCGGCTCGGCCCGCTTGCGCCGCACCAACTCGTCGAGGTAGTCGAGGAGGTCGTTCATCGCGGCCTCCACCTCCTCGAGCGTGGAGTCCAGGCTGAGCAGCACGGCGGAGTCGCGCTGGAACTTCTTCCTGTCGGCGTACGGGACGCCGAGCAGCTCGCAGATCACGAGGGACGGGATCGGCAGCGCGAACGCCCGCACGAGGTCGATCGGGCCGCCCACGTCCTCCATGGCGTCCAGATGATCGCGGGTGATCTCCTCGATCCTCGGCTCCAGCAGCTTCATCCGGCGGACCGTGAACTGGCCGGCCAGCAGGCGTCGGTAGCGGGTGTGGTCAGGCGGGTCCATGCGCAGGAAGAAGCCCGGACGCCGCAGGGTCGAGCGGAACTGCGCGGCCCGCTGCGGGATCGGCATGTGCAGGAGGTCGATGCGCGTGCTGAAGCGTGGGTCGGCGAGGATGGCACGAGCGGCCGCGTGGCCCGTCACCAGCCAGCCCTGGTGGCCGTCCGGGTAGGCCAGCGGGCGGATGGGGTCCTCCTCACGCCAGCGGGCCAGGTCCTCCGGCGGATCCAACGGGCGTACGCGCGCGAGGGGAAGGGTCACCGGACGGGTCGTGGCCTCGGTCATGACGGGCTCCTTGTGGAAGAGCTGCCGGAATTCGCTGCACCTATTCCACGGAACAACATTTAATGCAAAGTTGCAATGAATGAAGATATATATGTCGTAAAGTTGGACTATGTCGCACCCTCCTGGCCTGCGGGAACGTAAGAAGATCCGCACGCGCAACGCGCTTGTCGACGCGTCTCTGCGGCTGTTCGAGGAAAAGGGCTACGACGCGACCACCATCGCGGAAATCGCCGCCGCCGTGGACGTCTCGCCGCGGACGTTCTTCAGTTACTTCACCAGCAAGGAAGACGTCGTCTTCTTCGACAACGAGGTGCGGGTCGCCGAGGCCCTCCGCGTGATCGCCGACCGCCGGCCCGGGGAGTCCGCGATGGATCTCCTCGTCCGGGCGGCACGGCAGAGCCTGGACCGCGACTTCGCGGACGCGGACAGGTCCGTCGAGGCGGCCCAGCGGCGCACGCACCTGATCGAGTCCGTCCCCTCCCTGCAGGCGCGGGCGCTGCACCTGCTCTTCGACACGCAACGCCGGGTGGCCCGCGCCCTGCACGAGGCGTGCCCCGACCAACTCGACCCCGTCGAGGCCGCCGCGGCGGTCGGCGCGATCGTCGGCGCGGCCAGGCTCGCCGCCATGACGTGCGGCGACCAAGGAGCCTCTCCCCCGGAGGTACGGGCCGCCATCGACAAGGCGATCGACATCACGATCAGAGGTCTCGGCTCCTTCGGCTCCCCCGGCCACGACGCCCGTTAGCCGCGGCCCCTTCGGTGACGTCAGGTCGGGAATGCCGGATCAGTGGAGCCGCAGCACCTCCGCGAGCCTGTTCTTGATCGCGACGCGATGGGGAAGCGGGACGCGCTCCGACGATCTGGTCCGTCGAACGCCGAGGTCGGCCAGGATGTACAGGCCCCGCAAGGTGCGCAGGCAGTTGGACACGTACGCGGGAATCGGCGCACCGAGGTCCGCGAAATCCGCCTCGATCGGAGCCAGCCAGGCGACTGTCTGCTCTTCGGTCAGCTCCGGCCGGGTGAGGACCCTGCCGATCGCCTGGGCGAGCCGGTCATCCTCCTCTTGGTCGAAGAGGTAGCTGGTGGGCGCGAGCAGCCGGGCGACGGCCAGGTCGAGCATGGCCGTCGGCGCCACCTGAGGATGGAGGCCGAACGTGCCCAGCAGATCCGCGCCGTGTGCCGCCGCGTGCAGCCAGCCCAGCTCGGCGTGATACCCCCGCAGGTCGGTCTCGGCGGGGTACCAGCGGGAGAACGTGGTCAGCCACTCATGGTCGAAGTCACCCCGGGAGACGATCATGTTCAGTACCAGGGGGGCGAACGTCCTGGCCTGGATCTCCGGATCGTCGAACCGCGCCGACATCACCGCCCCCAGCCCGGCACGGTGCTCCGGACCGATCACATCACGCTCGATCCAGGTCCGCAGAACCACGTACGGGTAGCCGTCGCGGACCTCCGGGTCCGGATCCCGGAGGGCGGCGGCGAGTTCCTCGACCAGCCCGTCAAGGTGACGGCCGGACGGCAGGGCGTAGCCGTCGGCCGCGATGTTCTTCCAGTCGGTCGTTTCGATAGTGCTCATGCGAGCAATCTATGGACGCCCGCAAGAGGATTTGCGGACGCAAGGGGTATCTCGATCTCAGAGCCAGCCGTTGCGGCGGAAGGCGCGGTGGAGCAGCGTGCAGGCGACGACCATCACACCGATCACCGCGGGGTAGCCCCAGGCGGTCTTGATCTCCGGCATGTGCTCGAAGTTCATGCCGTAGACGCCGGCGATCATCGTGGGCACCGAGATGATGGCGACCCAGGCCGAGATCTTCCGCATGTCCTCGTTGGCCAGGGCGTTCGAGCGGGCGAGGGCGGCCTGCAGGATGGAGTCGGACAGTTCGTTGGACGCCTGCACCTGCTCGCACACCCGGGACAGGTGGTCGCCGACGTCACGGAAGTACTCGCGCATCTCCGAGGGGATCATCCGCCGCTGCGGAAGGGCGTTGAACGGCGTCTGGAGCGGGCCGACGGCCCTCTTGAGCTCCAGCATCTCGCGCTTGAGCTGGTAGATCCGGTTGATGTCCCGGGAGCTGACCTCGGCGAAGACGGCCGCCTCGACGTCCTCGAGTTCGTCCTGCATCAGGTCGGCGACGTACAGGTACTTGTCCACGACATAGTCGGCGATGGCGTGGAGCACCCCGGTCGGTCCGCGCCCGAGCAGCTTGTCGTCGTCCTCCAGCCTCTCCCTGACGTCCGCCAGGGGACACTGCCTGCCGTGCCGTACGGTGACCACGAAGTCGGGGCCGACGAACACCATGATCTCGCCGATGGCGATGATCTCGCTCGCGGCGGTGGGCGTCTGGTTGTCGATGAACGCCACGGTCTTGAGCACGACGAACAGCGAGTCGCCGTACCGCTCGACCTTGGGCCGCTGGTGCGCCTTGATCGCGTCCTCGACGGCGAGCGGGTGCAGTCCGAAGACCTCCGCGAGCCATTCGACCTCGGGCGCGGCGGGCTCGTAGAGACCGACCCAGACGTACGCGTCGGGGGTGGCGTTGCCCTCGTTGTGCGCGCGGACCAGGCGGACCGCCTCGGCGATGCCGTCGGCGTCGACCTTCCTTCCCCCGATGTACGCGCCGAACTCCAGCAGGGAGTTGCTCGGCGGCACGCAGCGGTCGGTGACGGACGGCTGCTCAGGCACCGGCACCGGCTTCGCCAGTCGTGGCGGAATCACCCGGGCGTGCCGGGAAATGAGTGGAAAAAGCGTTGAGGAGCGCATGGCGGACCCTTCCCGCCCGGGCCGGCACGCTCCACGCGCGACGCGATGTCACCCCTTTTTCAGGCGTGAGCTTGCCCCTCGGGCTCAGAGATCAGGTGGTCGGGAATGCGCACGTCGCACGTGCGCGGGCACGTACTGACGGGATCACCAGAATTCACCCCGAACCACCTCCAATCGCCACGAGACATAGCAAAGCTGAGCCAACCTATCACGATTGGCTGGCTTGTCTCTAGGATAGCGACCCGCTCCGCGGCGATCAGGTACTTCCCCTCAAAAGCCTCCAAGCCACCCCGAGCCAGCCCCTCAATGCCCTCAATCCCGCGCGAGCAGAGTGAGCGCCAATAGACACAGCGAGGGGCGCGGCGGGGAAGTAACCGACGAGCGAGTGGGGAGCGAGGTACGAGCGACCCCGAGCGAGGAGGGCACGAGTCGCCTCGAGGGCGCCCCGAGCCGCGCGCGAGCGGAGCGAGCGCCAATAGACACAGCGAGCGCCCATAAACTCAGCGGGTGCGCGTTCTAGTCATTGGATCCGGTGGTCGCGAGCACGCCCTGTGCCGGGGGCTGCGGCTCGACCCGTCCGTCTCGGAAGTTCACTGCGCCCCCGGCAACGCCGGGATCGCGCGGGTGGCGACCCTGCACCAGGTGACGCCGACCGACGGCGCGGCGGTGTCGGCGCTGGCGGTCACGCTGGGGGCCGATCTCGTGGTGATCGGCCCGGAGGCGCCGCTGGTCGCGGGCGTGGCCGACGCCGTACGGGCGGCGGGGATCCCCTGCTTCGGCCCGTCGAGCGAGCCGGCCGGGATCGAGGGGTCCAAGTCCTTCGCCAAGGACGTCATGACCGCCGCCGGGGTGCCGACCGCCCGCGCGTACACGTGCGTCACGGCGGACGAGGCCGCTGCGGCGCTGGACGAGTTCGGCCCGCCGTACGTGGTGAAGGACGACGGCCTGGCCGCGGGCAAGGGCGTCGTGGTGACCGGGGACAGGGACGAGGCGCTGGCGCACGCCCAGGCGTGTGAGCGTGTCGTCATCGAGGAGTTCCTCGACGGCCCGGAGGTGTCGCTGTTCGCCCTGTGCGACGGCGAGACCGCGGTGGCGCTGCAGCCCGCGCAGGACTTCAAGCGCGTGGGCGACGGCGACGCGGGACCCAACACGGGCGGCATGGGCGCGTACACGCCGCTGCCGTGGGCGCCGGAGGGCCTGACCGAGCAGGTCATGTCCGAGATCGTGCACCCGACCGTGGCCGAGCTGGCTGCGCGCGGCATGCCGTACACGGGTGTGCTCTACGCGGGCCTCGCTCTCACGGCGAAGGGGCCGCGTGTGATCGAGTTCAACGCGCGGTTCGGCGACCCGGAGACCCAGGTCGTGCTCGACCGGCTGGAGACGCCGCTCGCCGGGCTGCTGCTTGCCTGTGCCACCGGCACGCTGGCCGCGCACGAGCCGCTCCGCTGGCGCGAGGGCGCCGCGGTGACCGTGGTCGTCGCGGCGGAGAACTACCCCGGCGAGCCGGTCAAGGGCGACGTCATCGAGGGGCTGGACGCGGACGTGCCGGGGGCCTACGTGCTGCACGCGGGCACGGCGTTCGACACCGACGGTCGGATCGTCTCCAACGGCGGCAGGGTGCTGAGCGTGGTCGGCACGGGACACGATCTCGGCGAGGCGCGGTCGCGCGCGTACGAGGCGGTCGGGCACATCCGGCTGCGCGGCTCGCACCACCGCTCCGACATCGCTCTCCGCGCCGTCGAGTCGTAGGAGGCCGGGGTGGGGGTGGTCGTCAAAGAGGTCTGAACCACTGGCAAAATGGCATAGTGAAGCACCTCCACTCCGGCAAGGTCCGCGATCTGTACGAGACCGAGGACGGGCTGCTGCTGATGGTGGCCTCGGACCGGATCTCCGCGTTCGACCACGTTCTCGCGCCCGGCATCCCCGACAAGGGCACGATCCTCACCCAGCTCTCGCTGTGGTGGTTCGAACAGCTCGCGGACGTGGTTCCCAATCATGTGGTCTCGACCGACGTGCCCGCCGAGTTCGCGGGCCGAGCGGTGTTGTGCCGCAAACTGCGGATGGTCCCGGTGGAGTGCGTCGCGCGTGGATACCTCACGGGTTCCGGGCTGATCGACTACCGCCGCGAGGGCGTGGTCTCCGGCGTGTCCCTCCCCGCCGGGCTGACCGACGGCTCGCGACTGCCCGAAGCGATCTTCACCCCGTCGACCAAGGCGCCGATCGGACAACATGACGAGCCGATGACGTACGCGCAGGTCGTCGAGGAGGTCGGGGCGGACGTCGCGGAGCGACTCAGGCGGATCACGCTCGACGTCTACGTCCGCGGCGCCGAGATCGCCAGGGAGCGCGGCATCATCCTGGCCGACACCAAGATCGAGCTGGGCTGGGACGCCGACGGCGAGCTGGTCCTGGGTGACGAGGTGCTCACACCCGACTCCTCCCGCTTCTGGCCGCTGGAGGAGTGGCAGCCGGGCCGGTCGCAGCCGTCGTTCGACAAGCAGTTCGTCCGTGACTGGCTGACCTCGCCGGAGTCCGGATGGGACAAGGCGTCCGACGAGCCGCCGCCGCCCCTTCCCGACGAGATCGTCGAGCGCACCCGGCAGCGGTACGTCGAGGCGTACGAGCGGCTGACGGGCCGCGTCTTCCGCGGATAGTTCCTCCGCATAACGCCAGTCCCAGCGGCTACTCTGGTCAGCCTCGCCGCCGCCTTATGCGAGTCCCCACCTTTGACTTTTGACTTAGGAGTCCCATCCATGGTCCGTTACCGCGTGCGCGGTGGCAACGTACTGCGCGGAACCGCCTTCATCCAGGGTGCGAAGAACGCCGTCCTTCCCATGATCGGCGCCGCGCTGCTCGCCGCGGAGGGCCGTACGGTGCTCCGCAACGTGCCCGTGATCGAGGATGTGCGCCGTGCCGTCGAGCTGGCCCAGGCGGTCGGCGCCAAGGTGCAGTTCCACGAGGCCGAGCGCACGCTGGTCATCGACGCGTCCCAGCTCACCAGCCCGGTGTTGCCCGCGGAGATCGCGCGGCGGTTCCGCGGTTCCGTGTTGTTCGTCCCGGCCCTGCTGCACCGCCTGGGTGAGGCGATCATCGAGGGTGTGGGCGGCTGCAATCTCGGCAGCAGGAACCTGGACTTCCACTACCTCGGCTACAAGCGGCTCGGCGCGGTCGTGGACGAGGGCGAGACCGTCATCCACATCAAGGCGGCCGGGCTGACCGGCGCCAAGCTGTACCTCGACACCCCCTCGCACACCGGCACCGAGAACCTCATCATGGCGGCCACCCTGGCGGGCGGCACCACCGTGATCGAGAACGCGGCGCTCGAGCCCGAGGTGCTCGACGTCATCACCATGCTCTCCCGGATGGGCGCCAAGATCCGCGGCGGCGGCACCGGGTTCATCACGGTCGAGGGCGTCACCGAGTTGACCGCGGTCGAGCACACCGTCATGCCGGACCGGCTGGACGCGGGCGTCTTCGCGATGGCCGCCGCGATCACCGGTGGCGAGGTCAACCTGGTGGGCGCCTCCCTGGAGCACCTCGGCGTGGTCCGCTGGAAGCTGGAGCAGATGGGCGTGGAGTTCGCCACCGACGGCGCGGTGCTCAACGTCCGCAGGAACCGCACGCTCCGGCCGATCAACGTCATCACCGACACCTATCCGGGGTTCGCCACCGACCTGCAGTCGCCGCTGATGACGGTGGCCTGCCTGGCCGACGGCTCCAGCTACATCCACGAGCGGATCTTCGACGGGCGCTTCGCGCTCGCCGGTGAGCTGAACAAGATGGGCGCCAGGATCGAGGTCGACGAGAGCCGGGCGGTCGTGCACGGCCCGACTCCGCTGCACGGCGCCGAGGTCACCGCGCACGATCTCCGTTCGGGCATCGCGCTCGTTCTCGCCGGGCTCGGCGCCGAAGGCGAGACGACAATCGACTCGGGTTATCTCATCGATCGTGGTCACGCTCATCTCGCGCAGCGTATGCAGGCGCTCGGGGCAGATGTGGAACGCCAGATTTCCCCTTTGGCCGCAGACTGATCCCTGGGTCCAATTTTGTGCCATTGACCTGGCAAAACGTTCTGATTGGCCTTCCACGGGTCGTATGCAGAACGGAATTCCGGAAAATTTGGGCGTGACATTACGGCCGCCACACGCGATCGTTCCAAAGAGAGCTTCAACCAATTTGGAAACGGTCACGCGGATGGGACAGACATTGGTCGAGCGCACGGAAGAGAATCCGCGCGGGTCACGCCTGGGCACGATGACTCCGGATCTCACTATCGGTGTGGTGGGGCCGCATGATCTGGTCGAGCGAGTGATGCTCATGGGTCATGCGGCCGCGCCTGTGCCGTGCCGCCTGGTGGCGGCCGCCTACCGGGACGAGCAGGAGGCGGCCGACAAGGTGACCAGGCTCGGCCCGAACGTGGACGCCTGCCTGTTCTCCAGCCCCGCACCCTACGAGATCGCCCGCCGCGCGGGCGTCCTCACCATGCCCGCCACCCACGTACAGCTGGGTGGCGCCGCCCTGGCCGCCGCCATCGCCCAGGCGGCGATGGACGAGCGGATCGACCCCCGGCGGGTGAGCGTGGACGTGCTCACCCGGGCGGAGATCGACGAGGCGTACACCGACCTGGGCCTGCCCTCCGGCGAGGTGCACAGCCGCGACGAACCCGGTGCCACCGGCACCATCGCCGCGTTCCATGAGCGCCTGATCCGGCAGGGGGCCGCGACGGGGGCGCTGACCTGCGTTCCCGGGGTCGCCGACCGGCTGTCCGCCGCGGGCCTGCCCGTCGTGCGGATCCGCCCCACCTCGGCCGCGGTCCGTACGGCACTGCACACGGCGGCGCTGCTCGGGGCGCACCACCGGCTGGAGGAGTCGCAGCTCACGGTCGTGCTGGTGGAGGTCCCCACGCTGCGCGAGCCGGTACGGCGGGCCGCGCCCCGCTACTGGCGGGACGAGCTGCGGCTGTCGCTGCACCGCCTGCTCGTCCAGGAGGCCAACCGGATCAATGCCAGCGTGTGGCCGATCGACGACCACAGCTACCTGGTGGTGGCGTCACGGGGCTCGATCGCGGCCGCGACGGACGGCTTCCGGGTGCTGCCGTTCGCCGCCAAGATCAGGGACGAGCTCGGCCTGGCCGTCGAGGTGGGGGTGGGCATGGGCCGTACCACCCATGACGCCGAAACGCACGCGCGCGGCGCGCTGGGGCGCAGCCAGGGGGCGAAGAACTCGCAGGGCTTCGCGGTCGACAGGGAGGGCCGCGCGCTGGTCCCGCCGCCGCGGATGCCTCCGCACACGGCCGGTATGGCCAAGCCGAAGGGCGTCGAGGTGCTCGCCCGGCTGGCGGCCAAGCTGGAGGGCGGCGACACAGTGGTGGACGCCGAGGGCGCGGGCAAGATGCTCGGCGTCACGCCGCGCACGGCCCGGCGGTTGCTGCGCACGCTGGTTGACGAGGGACTCGCGTGGCCGCTTCCGCCGAACCGTACGCCCGCCCCGGGCCGGCCGCGCCAGCTCTACCGGCTCATCGTGGAAAAACTCAACCGCTGAGTCAGGACATGTCCGGCTATTGTCATGAGCCATGGGGAAGAACACTCATGGCATCAGGATCTGGCTGGCGTTGACGACCGTCTACATCGTGTGGGGGTCGACCTACCTCGGCATCCGTGTGGCCATCGAGACCTTGCCCACCCTGCTCAGCGGTGGGCTGCGGTTCGTCACCGCCGCGCTGGTCCTCGGCACCGCGTTGCTGCTCATCAAGGGACGCGTGCCGTTCCGCATGACGTGGCGGGAGGCGGGCGGCGCGGCGTTGGTGGGTGTACTGCTGCTGACCAGCGGCAACGGCCTGGTCGCGGTCGCCGAGGAGCACATGGGCACAGGGCTCGCGGCGCTGCTCGTCGCCTCCGTCCCGCTCTGGCTCGTCATGCTGCGCACGGTCTTCCGGGACCGGCCGCAGGCGCTGACGCTGGCCGGTGTGCTGGTCGGGTTCGTGGGGGTCGGCGGGCTCTCTCTGGGCGGCGCGACCGGGTCGAACCCCATCGGGGTCACCGTCATCCTGAGCGCGTCGCTGTCGTGGTCGCTCGGCTCCTTCCTGTCGGCGCGCATCCCCATGCCCAAGAACCCGTTCGCGGCGAGCACGGTGGAGATGGCCGTCGGCGGCGCAGGGCTGCTGCTCATCGGCACCGGGCTGGGCGAGCGCCTGGACCCGGCCGCCGTGAGCGGCCGGTCCTGGGCCGCGCTGGCCTACCTGATCGTGGTGGGCTCGCTCGTCGGCTTCACGTCGTACGTCTGGCTGCTGGGGAACGCGCCCATCTCGCTCGTCTCCACCTACGCGTACGTCAACCCGGTCGTGGCCGTGCTGCTCGGCGTGGCCGTGCTCGGGGAGAGCGTCACCGCGGGCATGCTCGGCGCCGGCGCGCTGATCGTGATCGGCGTCGCCCTGGTGGTGTCCACCGAGCGCCGCGGCCGCGGCGCGGCCGTACCGGAACCGGAGGCCGTGCCGAGCTGAACCGCGGGACAGGTCAGGCGCCGAACGCCTCGGCGGCGGCGAGGAACGTGTCGTTGGCCTCCTGGTCGCCGATCGAGACCCGCGCCCCCTCGGTGCCGAAGGGCCGCACGGCCACGCCGTACCCGGCGCAGAACTCGGCGAAATCGGGGGTCCGGTCGCCGAGGCGCATCCAGACGAAGTTGGCCTCGGTCGCGGGGATCGTCCAGCCCTGGGAGATCAGCGCCTCCCTGACCCGGGTGCGCTCCTTGACCACGGCCTCGACGCGCTCCAGGAGCTCGTTCTCGGCCTTGACGGACGCGATGGCGGCGGCCTGGGCGATGTGGTTGACCGCGAACGGCACCGTGGTCTTGCGCACGGCGGCGGCCACGGGCTCGGGCCCCACCAGGTAACCCACGCGCAGCCCGGCCAGGCCGTACGCCTTGGAGAACGTGCGCAGGACCGCCACGTTCGGGCGGTCGCGGTAGATCGTCAGGCCGTCGGGGACGTCCTCGTCGCGGACGTACTCGCGGTAGGCCTCGTCGAGGATCACCAGAACGTCGTCGGGGACACGGTCGAGGAACCTCACCAGCTCGGCGGAGCGGTTGACCGTACCGGTCGGGTTGTTCGGGTTGCAGACGAAGATCAGGCGGGTCGCGTCGGTGATCGCCTCCGCCATGGCGTCGAGGTCGTGCGTCTCGTCGTCGAGCGGCACCTGGACCGAGGTCATGCCGGCCAGGTCCGCGAGCAGGGGGTACGCCTCGAAGGAGCGCCACGCGTAGATCGCCTCGGCGCCCGGCTCGCCGACGGTCTCGAAGATCTGCTGCGCCACCGTGACTGAGCCGGGGCCCAGCGCGACATGCTCGTACGGCACGGCGAACCGCTCGGCCAGGGCCTCGGTGAGGGCGACGGCGGCGGGGTCGGGGTAGCGGTGGATCTGCGTCGCGGCCTCGGCGATGGCCTCCCGGACGCTCGGCAGCGGCCCGAACGGGCTCTCGTTGGAGGACAGCTTGAACGATCTGCCGTCAGGGGCGACGACGGCCTTGCCCGGCTTGTACGGGGGCATGGTGTCGAGTACGGCCCTGAAACGCGGCGTCGACATGCTCGTCCTCCTCGAATCAGTCGGTTTATGCACTAAATACCCTACTGATGATGGCGGACTGAGGGAGACGGCCGACGGCGTCACGACCCGAGATAGCGCAGCACGGCGAGCATCCGTCGGCTGTATCCGCTGACGTGCTCGATGCGCAGTTTCACGAAGATCGAGTTGATGTGCTTCTCGACCGCGCTCTGCGAGATGTGCAGTGACTCGCCGATCGAGGCGTTGGTGCGGCCCTCCGCCATGTGCGCGAGCACGTCGCGCTCCCGGGACGTGAGCGCGACCAGCGGGTCGACGTGGGTGGTCCGGGCGAGGAGCTGCCTGACGACCTCGGGATCGAAGGCCGCCCCACCGGCTCCGACGCGTTCGAGGGCGTCGAGGAACTCGTCCACCTGCGCCACGCGGTCCTTGAGGAGGTAGCCCACCCCCTCCGTGTCTGAGGTGATCAGCTCGGTGGCGTACCGCTTCTCGACGTACTGCGAGAGGACCAGCACGCCGACGCCAGGATGCCGCCGCCGGATCTCCAGCGCCGCCCGCAGGCCCTCGTCGGCGTGACCGGGAGGCATCCGGACATCGGTGACGACCACGTCCGGCGGGTCCTGCGCCACCGCGGCGACCAGCGCGTCGCCGTCCCCGACCGCGGCGAGGACCTCGTGGCCCTCGTCGGCGAGCAGCCGTACCAGGCCCTCGCGCAGGAGCGCCGAGTCCTCGGCCAGGATCACCCGCACGGGAGCGCCACCTCGATCACGGTGGGCCCGCCGGGCGGACTGTCGACCAGGAGCCGCCCGTCGAGTGCGGCCACCCTGCGGGCCAGCCCGCCCAGGCCGGTACCGGAGGGATCGGCCCCGCCCCGGCCGTCATCGCATATGCGCATGGTCACCACTTTGTCGCCTGCGATCAGGTCCGCGGTAATCCGCTCGGCCTTCGCGTGCTTGGCCGCGTTGGTCACCGCCTCGCAGACCACGAAGTAGACGGCGGTCTCGACGCTCGGCGGGAGCCGTACGGGCAGGTCGCAGGTCATCGTGACCGGCACGGCCGACCGCTCGGCCACTCCGGACAGCGCCTCCTCCAGCCCGAGCGTGTCCAGCGCCGTCGGATACACCCGCCAGGCCACGTCGCGTAGCTCCCGCAGCGCCTCCCTGGACTGGTCGTGCGCCTGGCGCAGCAACTCGTCGAGAAGCTCCGGGCGCCGTCCCCGTCGGGCCCGGCCGAGCAGTACGGCCAGCGCGACCAGGCGTTGCTGGACTCCGTCGTGCAGGTCGCGCTCGATGCGGCGCCGTTCCTCGTCGACCGCCTCGACGATGCCGGCCCGGCTCGCGGCCAGCTCGTCGATCCGCCTGTGCAGCAACTCCTCCGGACTCGGGCCCAGCAGGCGGCGGGCCAGCCGCCGTTCCAGAGCGCCGACGCCCGCGATGCCCTGCAGGACGAGGAAGAACATGACCGCGCCGGCGACCACCAGGTACGCGATGATCGGCGCGGTCGGGGCGATGCCGTCCGGCCGTTCACCGGCCAGCCAGCCGCCGACGAACAGCACCCCGGTCGTGAGACCCCACGCCAGCAGGACCAGCACCAGCCCGCCGAGGAGCCCGAGAGGCACCCGCGCGGCCAGATAGCGTGTCGCCCGCGCACCCTCGTACTGCGGCGGCACCTCCACCCCGTGGAACACCGCCACCCTGCGGCGCTCCAGCTCGGCGAGCCGTCGCGCCCCGGCCGGCACGTAGGGCGTGAGCCTCGGCCACAGCCGCCCCGCGAGCAGCGCCACGCCGGCGACCGCGAGATAGCCCGCCGCGACCACCGCGGTGAGCGTGCCGGTCGCCAAGCCCGCGAGCGTACGGCACCAGCGGACGAACGCGGAGGTCAGCGGCCGTCCCACTCCTGTCTCCCCTCGCCGTCGTCGCCCTCGAGCCGGTGCCGTCCCTTGCGGGAGCTGACGAGCCGGGTCACCACGAAGACCACCATGACCACCACGACCAGGATGAGGACGCCTTTGGAGTAGACGTCCACATAGTCCTGGACAATCCACCAATTCTCGCCGAGCAGATAGCCGGCCAGGACGAACGTGCAGTTCCAGATCAGGCTGCCCAGCGTGGTGTACGCCAGGAAGGTCACCAGCCGCATCCGCTCGATCCCGGCGGGAATGGAGATCAGGCTGCGGAAGATCGGGATCATCCGGCCCAGGAACACGGCTTTGCCGCCGTGCCGGTAGAACCACGCCTCGGTGCGGTCGATGTCGGACACCTTCAGCAGCGGCACCCGGTCGGCGATCAGGCGGATCCGGTCCGCGCCGAGCAGCATGCCGAGGAGGTACAACACCAGGGCCCCCGCCACGGAACCGCAGGTGGTCCAGAAGATGGCCCCGCCCAGGCTGAGATCACCACGGCTCGCGGTGAACCCGGCCAGC
This sequence comes from Microtetraspora sp. AC03309, assembly GCF_020826795.1. Classification (NCBI taxonomy): domain Bacteria; kingdom Bacillati; phylum Actinomycetota; class Actinomycetes; order Streptosporangiales; family Streptosporangiaceae; genus Microtetraspora; species Microtetraspora sp. AC03309. Next base: position 64,672 of record NZ_JADDIL010000024.1, read on the forward strand.
GGCAGGATCACCTCGCTCGGCAGCGGCGGGAACAGGTTCTCCAGCGCGATCGCCAGACCGGCTCCGGGGCCGCCCAGCTTCTCCATGATTTCCATCGCCCAGCCGGCGATGCCGTCCATCGTCTCGATCACCTGGTCAACGCTAGGAACCGGGCCCGCCCGTCACCATGATGAAGCCCGCCGACCTGGCCCGGTCTTGCCTCACTATGACCCTGCGGAAGACCACAACCGGCGGATCGCGCCTAGGCTGATCGTCGACGTCCCGGCGACCGGGTCCCGGGGCCCGGCACGGTCCGCTCGGCCCCCCGACGCGAGGGGTCTGACCATATGACCGTTCAGGCCAGGGGTTTCACCCAGCGCCCCCACTGGGGTTGGGGGGCATAGCCGGAGGCCGACCAGGCATGGTGGGCGAGATCGTTGTCGTGCAGGACCATGGCGTCCGCGCGGAAGGCGCCGAACTTCCTGAACCGGTCTTCCGCCGCCGCGATCAGACGCGAGCCGATGCCCTTCCGCCGCTGACCGGGGTCCACGGCGAGCCGGTAGAGATGGGCCCGCCAGCCGTCCCACCCGGCGATGAGCGTGCCGACCATCCGCCCGTCGAGCTCGGCGATCAGCAGCGCCTCCGGGTCACGTTCGACGAGCTGGACGACCTTGTCCGCGTCGTCGCGGCGATCGGTGCCCTCGGCCGCCTCGGCCCAGAACCGGAGCACCGCCTCGACGTCGTCGAGCTTTCCGTATCGGATCCTCAATCCGGGGGTCCCCATGGCAGACGAAACTACCAAAGCGGTCAGCGCCACCCCGGGCGCGCATTGCCACGTTCCACGGCCTCCACGCCGTACGTGTGGCCTGTCGAAGAGCGCGGGCGCGTGGGGAACGACTCCCCGTCGCAAGTGCGTCTCCAGCGCCGTCCCCTAGCGTGATCGCCGCCGGGGCCGAGCCCGCCCGGCGGAAGAAGGACGAAAGGAGATCACGATGGGGGACACGAAGGTCCCGAGAGCCGCCGTGCTGCGGATGAACCGGTGCCTGCGGACCGGATCCGACCGGCTCGACCTGTCTCTGTGTTCCATGTCGACGTTGCCCGAACGGCTGCGCGAGCTGACCCACCTGCGTGAGCTCAACCTGACCAGCACCCACCTGACCGAGCTCCCCGAATGGCTGGGCGAGTTCACCGGACTGACCACGCTCACCCTGTGGCGCAACCGGCTGACCCGCCTGCCCGAGTCGCTGAAGAACCTCACCGCTCTCACCACGCTCAACCTCAACGACAACGACCTGTCCGAGGTACCGGAGTCGCTGGCGAACCTCACCGGCCTGACCGTGCTCGACCTGGGGGGCGGCAACCGGCTGACCGAGATCCCCCGATGGGTGGGAGACCTCACCGGCCTGACCGTGCTCAGCCTGAACGGCAACCCGCTGGTCACGGTCCCGGAGTCGCTGGGAAACCTCACCGCGCTCACCGATCTCCGGTTGATCCGGACCCAGTTGGACGAGGTCCCTCGATGGGTGGAGAACCTCACCGGCCTCACCGAGCTGTGGCTGGGGCTCAACCGGCTGACCGAGGTCCCCGAATGGCTGGGGAACCTGACCGGCCTCAAGGAGCTCTACCTGAACCAGAACCGGCTGACGGGCCTTCCCGATTCGCTGCGGAACCTCACCGCCCTCACCACCCTCAACCTGCGGAGCAACCAGTTGGCCGAGATCCCCGAATGGCTGGGCGACCTCACCGCGCTCACCCGGCTCGAACTCCAGGGCAACTGTCCGCCGCCCGCGATCCCGGAGTCCCTGAGCCGTCAGGCCCGGACCTCACGGCTGTGGCGCAGGTTCCTGGAGGGCCTCGACCACTGAGCGACCTCCCGCACGACTCCGGCGCCGGGCGACCACGATGCGCCGAAGTCGCCCATTTCACCGGGCGGGCACGCGCTTACCATTGAGCGGCATGGAGGGCTTGCCCTGGGTCCTGCCGCCCGTGGCGGCGGCGATCGTCTACTGGGTCGCCGTACGGCGCACCGCCGGGGTCGCCGCCGTCGTCGCCGTGGTCATGGTCGCCGCGGCGGCGGGTGTCGCGGCCGCGCTCGGGGAGTCTCCGCGGACCATCGCAGGGCTCGCGCTCCTGTGCGGTGGAACGGCGGCGGCGATCTGGGCGTCGGGCCGGTCCCGCAGGCGTGGACGAGCCCGGCGTTCCGCAATGGACGCGTACCGAGCGGGCCGGTCGGCGGTGCCGGACGCGGCGGCGGACGCAGAACGGCTCAGGTTGGCGGCCGAGCTGCACGACACCGCCGCGCACCGGCTCACCGGCATCGCAGTCGGCGCGGCCTCGGCGCTGCACGTGACGGAACCGGCGCTGCGGGCCGAGGCGCTGCGTCACGCCGCCGAGGCGGGCCGCCTGGCCGCCTCGGAGTTGGACAGCCTGGTCGCAAGCGGCGCGGTCGGCACGGACACCGCGGACGCGGGTCACGCGGAGCTCCTCAGGATCGACGCCCTGATCGGCTCCTGGCCCGAATCGGCCGTCCGATATCGCAGGAGTGCCGCGTTCGCCGCGCCGCAGGTCGCCGCGGTGGCGTACCGGGTGGTCCGCGAGGCGCTGACCAACGCCATGCGGTATGCCGGGGGCGCGGACGTTCGCGTCAGCGTCGAGAACGACGGCGACCGCCTGCGCGTCGAGGTCGGCGATTCGGGGCAAGTGCCGCGGGGCGGGGACGGGGCCGGCGACGGGCAGGGGGTGGTCGGGCTGGGCGGCGGGCACGGGTTGGCCGGGCTGCTCACCGCCGTGACCGACTGCGGCGGGACCTTCACCGCCGGCCCCATCGGTACGGGATGGACCGTCGTGGCGGAGTTTCCCCACACCGTCGCAACCCCACCGGTGAGACGAGCCGTCTGGCGCGGCCGGCAGGCCTCGGACGGGGCACTGGTGGCCCTCGCCCTCGCATTGTCGATCGGGACGTACCTGTTGCCGGACGACACCCCGGCGGCCTCCGAGGCGCAGCTCGCGCTGTTGATGCCCTTGTTCGCCGTGCATGCCGTACCTCTGTGGTGGCGGAGGCGGACGCCCGGCCGGAGTCTCGCGGCGGCGCTGTCGATATACCCGGTGATGCTCGCGGCGCGGGCGGCCGGCTGGTCCGTACCTCCGGCGGGCGATCTCTTCCTGTGGGGGTGCTGGGTCGAGCTGGCGCTGGTCTACGCGGCCGGAGCGTACGGCGGGCGCGGCAGAGGACTTCTCGCGCCGCCGGCCGTGGCGGGGATCGGAGGCCTGGCGCTGGCCCTCGGGCCAGGGATCACCGGGCCTCCGGCGGCCGCATGGGCGGTACTGGCGCTGGGCCTGCTGATCCCATCGGTCCCGGTATGGGCCCTGGGCCGGGCCGTCGCCGCGGCACGGACCCGGCGACGCGCGGCCGAGCGGGCGGAGCATGACCTGCTCAGCGGCCGTGCCTCGGCCATGGTGCGCGCCGAGCGCGGGCGGGTCACCGCGGGCGTGCGCCGTACGGCACTGCGGCATGCCGAGGCCGTCGTCGCCGCGGCGGACGCCGGCCGCCTGACGCAGGTGCTGGCCGAAGCCCGGGCAGGGCTCGGCGCGCTCAGGGACCTGCTCGACGAGCTGCGCGCCCCTATGAACGGCGAGGATTTCCCGCCCACCCTGGTCGGGCTGTCGGCCCTCGCGACCCGCGCCGACGCGGGCGTGCGCTGCGTCGGGGACCGTCGCCCTCTGGCCCCCGCCGTCGAGGCGAGCGTTTTCAGAGTGGCCAGGGAACTCGTGGGCGCCGCGGCCGGCTCGGTGACCACGGTGTCGTTTCTGCCCGGCGGTGTCGCGGTGGCCGGGCGCGCGGATCAGGCAGGAGTACAGCGGTTGCGCACACTGGCCGACGCCTGCGGCGGCAGTCTGTCACCCGACGAGGAAGGGACGGTGTGGGTATGGCTGCCCGAATGATCCGGGTAATGGTCGCCGACGACCAGGCGGTGGTCAGGGCGGGCATCGCCGCAGTGCTGGGCGGCGAGTCCGACCTCCAGGTGGTGGGCCAGGCGGCCGACGGCGAGACGGCGGTGGCGCTGGCCACGTCGCTCGCGCCCGACGTGGCCCTCATGGACATCCGGATGCCTGTTCTGGACGGGCTCCAAGCCACCGCCAGGATCGCCGCGGAAGCTCCCGGCACCAGGATCGTCGTGCTGACGACCTTCGGCCTCGACGAATACGTGTTCGCCGCGTTACGCGCGGGCGCGTCGGGATTCCTCCTCAAAGACGCCGAACCCGCCCGTATCACCGACGCCGTCCGCGTGATCGCACGTGGGGACGCGCTCATCGACCCCGCCATCACCCGACGGCTTCTGGACCGCTTCGCCTCGGCCCCCGATCCCGGCAGGGCGGCGGAACTCGACCGGCTCACGCCCCGCGAGACCGAGGTGCTCAGGCACGTCGCAAGGGGCCGGACCAATGCGGAGATCGGCGTCAGCCTCGGCATCAGCCCCGCGACGGTCAAGGACCATGTGGCCGTGATCCTCGCCAAGCTGGGTGTCCGCGACCGGCTGCACGCGACCATCTCCGCCTACGAGTCCGGTCTGATCCGTCCCGGGGTCGACTGAGCCCCGCCGCACGGCGGGGGTACGGGTCGGCCTCTCGCAGGAGGAGGGGCCGCACACCGGTTCCTAGCGTGATGGATATGAGATTCCAGCGCTTGTACGGTGTCGCCTTGCTGATCGCCGCCGAGATCGCGGCACTCGTGGCCGGGGCCGCCGTGTTCTTCCTCACCGCCGTCGTCACCGCCAGTGTGCCGGTGTTCGCCGGGGCGGGATCGGCCGCGGTCGCGGCGATGAGCCTGCTCATCGGGCGGCCCGCGTTCCGACGCCTCGGCCTGCCCCGATCGCTGGTGCCGTACGTCGTCGTGAACACCCTTGCCGTGGCGACGCTCGTGGCGTTCACGGTCTTCCGCCCCTTCCCCGTGCCCGCACCCGGCGCGGTCCCCACCGGCATCGCGTACTGGGATCTGCCCACCGGCTCGCGAATCGCCTACGTCAAGGTCCCCGCCTCCGGCACGCCCAGACCGACACCGGTGATCTTCCTGCACGGCGGCCCCGGCACCCCCGGGGAGGGCGTCCCCGAAGCAGGCAAGGAACTGGCGGCCGCCGGATTCGACGTCTACGCCTACGACCAGGTCGGCGCCGGGCGCTCCACCCGCCTGGCTGACCTCACCGGCTACACCGTCGCCCGTCATGTCGCCGACCTGGACGCGATCCGCGAGACCATCGGAGCCCAAAAGATCATTCTCGTCGGCAGGTCGTGGGGCGGCACCCTGTCGGCCGCCTACCTCGCCGCTCATCCCGGCCACGTCGCCAAGGCCGTACTCACCTCGCCCGGCGCCATCTGGGAACCCGCCTACCCGAACGGACCGGGCGGGCCTTGGGACGACCTGCCCGCCGAACGAAAGGCCCGCGCCGACGAGTTGACCGACGACCCCAGAATGCTCACCCAGGCTCTGCTGCTGCAGCTCAACCCGGCCGCGGCCCACGCCCTGGTTCCCGACGCCGAAGCCGACGCCCGGATGCGCGCGCTGCTGCTCACCGCCAAGGACGCCACCGGCTGCCGGGATGCCGCACCCGCCCCCGTGCACGACAATCCCCCCGGCTTCTACACCAACCAGCTCACCTCGGCGGACGCCTCCACCGTGCCCGACCCCCGGCCTCGGCTCAGGGGTGTCCGTGTGCCCACGTTGATCATGCGTGGTCAGTGTGACTATCTGAGATGGGAGGTCACCGACGATTACCGGCGCACGCTGCCGAACTCCACCCTCGTCTACATCCCCGGAGCGGGCCACTCCATCGCCAACGGCCGCCCCGACCTCTACCGGGACCTTCTCATGGCCTTCCTGCGTGACCGTCCGCTGCCCATACCCGCGTACACCGGAACCACGGACCCCGCGAAGAACTGAGCATGTCCCGCATCGCCGAGTCCTGGCCAGCGCCCCTCCCGTCGATCTTCGCCCCGTCACGTCGTGACGCAGGCGCTCGCAGATGTGACCACCTCCCCGTTCTCTCTGCCGATGAACCGCAGCCCCGGTGCGCCGGGCCACGCGGTTCCTGATCCGCCGCGTCCAGCACGCCGAGGTGGCCCACCAGCGGAGCGAGGCCCGTCCGGTACCCGGTTGCGGCGAGCACCAGGTCGGGCCGGAGGCGGCGGTGGTCGCCGCAATGCCGCAGAACCCCGACTGGCTAGGCGTCCAGGGAGATCCCGTTCTTGGCACGCTCGACGGACTCAGGGGAGGCCGGGCCGCCGGGGTTCTCCGTGGCGAGCGCCTGGTTGAGCTCGACGTACGGGCGCATGCGCTCCTCATATCGGGCGAACGCGAGGCGGTGGTCGCCACCCGCCCCGCCGAGTTCCTCGGCCAGCACGTAGGCACCGACCAACGCCAGGCTGGTGCCCTGGCCCGACAAGGGCGAGGCGCAGTATCCCGCGTCACCGAGCAGCGCCACCCGGCCCTTCGTCCAGCGGTCCATGCGGATCTGGGCCATCGAGTCGAAGTAGAAGTCCGGCGCCTCAGCCATGGCCTTCAACAGTCGGGGGGTCTCCCAGCGCAGGCCGGCGCATCCGTCCGCGATCAGCTTCTTCTGCCGCTCGATGTCGCGGTGGTCGTAGTCGAATGACGGCGACTCGAAGCCGATCGTGACCCTGATCTCGGTGTTGTCCTTCACCGGGTAGATGCCGAAGCCCGCGTTCCCGTCCCTGAGCCAGACCTGCCAGTTGTCGAGGTTCAGGAAGTTCTCCATGCTGAAGACCGCAAGATGCGTGCCGAGGTGGTGGATGAAGCGGCTCTCCGCCCCGAAGGCGAGCCCTCGCACGTTCGAGTGCAGGCCGTCGGCGCCCACCACGAGGTCGAAGGTGCGGGAGTCTCCGTGCTCGAACGCCACCCGAACACCGTGCTCGTCCTCGTCGAGGGTCGTGATCGAGTCGCCGAAGACGTATTCGACGTCGTCGCGCGTCCGTTCGTACAGGAGCCGGGTGAGGTCCTCGCGCAGCAGTTCGACGTCGTCGCTGTCGAGCCGGCCGCCGGAGACCGTCTCCTCGGTGGAGCGCATGATCTCGTTGCCGTCGCCGTCGAGCATGGACATGCCGCGCATGCGCGTGCGCGCCTGCCGTATCTCCGCGAGGAGGTTCATCCGGTCGACGACGTCGAGGGCGACACCGCGGACATCGACGGCCTGGCCTCCCAGGCGCGGCGCGGGGGCCCGCTCGACCACGGTCGGCGCGAAGCCGTGGCGGCGCAGCCAGTACGCGAGCGCGGGGCCGGCGATGCTCGCGCCGGAGACGAGCACGTTCTTCATGGGGGGATCTCCATTCATGTACGTTGTACGCGCTACTGAATATACATCGTACATACAGCATTTCAACGCACTTCATTGGCGGTCTTTGAGCTAGTACAGGTATGCTTCTGTACTAGAACAGAAGGGAGTGCGTGGTGCCCACAGACCCGCCCTACATGCTGATCGTCAGCGAGATCCGGCGCCGCATCGCGGACGGAGAGCTGAACCCCGGCGACCGGGTGCCGTCCACCCGGCAGATCGCGCGGGAGTGGAACGTCGCGCTCGCCACCGCGACGAAGGCGCTGAACACCCTGCGCCAGGAGGGTCTCGTCCGCGCCGAACCGCGCGTCGGCACCGTCGTCGCCCCTGATCCGGCGGCCACCGGCACGGCCGGCGCGCACCCGGCGTCCTCCCGGCGGCGGCCGGCCGCCGATTCCGACCGCGAGCTGACCCGTAAACGCGTCGTGCGGGCCGCCGTCGAGATCGCCGACGCCGAAGGCCTGGACGCGCTGTCCATGCGCGGGATCGCGGCTCGGCTCGGCGTGGCCACCATGTCGCCCTATCGCTACGTCAACAGCAAGGACGACCTCATCCTGCTGATGGCCGACGCCGTCTTCGACGAGCCGGAGTATCCCGAGGAGGTGCCGGAAGAGTGGCGGGCCTGCCTGGAGTTGTGGGCGCGCATGTTGTGGGAGCTGTACCGGCGGCACCCATGGCTGCCCGACACCAGCTCGCTCACGAGACCGGTGATCCTCCCGAACCAGATGCGGCACGCCGAGTGGGTGCTGCGCGTCCTCGACGGCCTCGGGCTCGACGCGTTCACCACGTTCCACATGCATGTGCTCGTCTACAGCTACGTGCAGGGCATCGCGACGAACCTCGAACGCGCGGCCCGGTCGGCGGCCGAGACCGGCATGTCCGAGCAGCAGTGGATGGACGCCCAGGAGCCCGCGTTCGGCGCGCTCCTCGGGTCAGGCTCCTATCCCACGGTCGCCAGGATCCTCGAAGAGCTGGGCGACGACTACGATCTCCACCTCGACGAGTTCTTCGAGTTCGGTCTCCAGCCCCTGCTCGACGGCCTGGCCGTACTCGTCGAGCGCGGCCCACGGCGGGACGCCTCGGCTTGATGAACGCGCAGGCGGCGCGGGTCGCGGCCTTCGCCGCGCCACGCCCGCGATCGATGCGCGCGGCCGGGGTCAGTGGCCTCGTGGCGCGTACATGATCACGGCGACTCCGGCCAGGCAGATCAGCGCGCCGACGACGTCGTACCGGTCGGGCCGGTAGCCGTCCATCACCATGCCCCAGATCAGGGAACCCGCCACGAACACCCCGCCGTACGCCGCCAGGATGCGGCCGAAGTGCGCATCCTGTTGGAGCGTGGCAACGAAGCCGTACGCGCCGAGCGCGATCACCCCAGCGCCGATCCACGCCCAGCCACGACTCTCGCGCGCGCCCTGCCACACCAACCAGGCGCCACCGATCTCCAGTACGGCTGCCAGGACGAACAGTGCCACAGAGCGCACAACGGTCATGAGGCTGGACTCTACGCCGCCGCCCCGACTGGCCGCGGCCCGGGCGCGCGGCCGCGTCGGCGGGCGCCCCCGGCTCACCTCCGAGCAGGCCGCGCTCGCCCAACAGCTGTATGACGCCCGGACCAGGACCGTCCAGCAGATCGCCGCCAAGGCCGAAGCCGCCCCCGAAGGGGCCTACTGGCATCTCAAGGAGTTGGACGTAGGGCCGGCGGGGCCGTACGGCAAGAACGGCAACACCTACCATCTGGAAACCTCCTCCCTCTGGGAGAAGTGGGTGGCCAAGGACGGCCGCGGCTGGATCGGCCGCAGGCAGCTGGCCGCGCGCCCCCTGGACCTGGAGGCATGGCGCCGGGACGGCTCGCCGACCGAATGGGAGATCGGGCCGGACGGCGGCGTCTACTCCACCTCGCCCGGCGAGGGCACGCTCACCCCGCTCAAGGGGGAGCAGAAGCTCTACTGGAGTGCCATGCCCCTGACCTTGAAGGAGATCGAGGCGCTGCCCGCCGACCCTGAAGCGCTGAAGAAGCGGGCCGCTGAGGCGATCCTTAAGCAGAAGGACTTCGCCGGTTCGGTGGAGGACGGCCTGCCGCCTACCCTGGCCTCGCTCCTGTACGAACTGCCCGCCTCCCCACAGGTGCGCGGCGCCGCCTACCAGGCGCTGGCGACGCTGCCCTCGGTGCGGGTCGAAGGCCGGACTACCGACCCGGAGGGGCGGCCGGGCGTCGCTGTGACCTTCCCGATCCAGGAGGGCCAACCCACCGAGGGCAGGCTGATCATCGACCCCGACACCTCCAAGGTGCTGACCTTCGAAGTCACCGGCATGCCGCAGAAGGGCGACCGGGTCAACGTGGTGCTGGAGTCCGGCTGGACCGACACCAAGCCATCCCCGCCCACGACCGAGTGAAGCCCACCGGGCTGGCCGGCCGGGGCGCCGACCTGGATACATCCACCCTCGGTGAGGGATCGTAGGCGGTTAAGCGGCGGTGAGGTCGAGCCGGGTGTCCGTGTCCAACCGGAACCCTGGGGTTCGTTCGGAGCTTCAGGCATGTGAGGCACGTGGGCTTCTGCGAACATGCCTGAAGAGCTATCTGGGGTTGTAAGGCAAGTAAGGAGCCCTCGGGTCGCCCGGGTAAGTGTTGCCGCTGGTGATGTCTTCTGGGGGTAGCGCCACCGGCCGTTTGGTTGCTGCTCAAGTTCCTGAGGCAAAGAGCCGGCTCACGTTGTCGCCAGTGAGCGCGCTCGCCGTGACCCTCCTCACCACATAGCGCGTAGACGCGAAAACGCGTTGCCGTAGATGCTCTCAAAACGTATGGTTTTGCGCTCGTGATCACAGTGGTGGAGCGAGTCCTGCCTGCCCGGCTGGGGACAGGATTCCGGTGGTTGCTGGCCTCAAGCTGGCTGACAAATCTCGGTGATGGGGTCGCGGCCGCGGCGGGCCCACTGCTGATCGCGACGTTGACTCGCGACCCGCTGATGATTTCGCTGTCGGCCCTGGTGGGCTGGGCGCCTCCGCTGCTGTTCAGCCTGTTTGCGGGCGTGCTGTCGGATCGGTACAACCGGCGCAGGATCGTGCTCGTCGCGAACGCGGTGCGGGCCGTGGTGCTGGCGGCGCTCGTCGCGGTCATGGTGACCGGCACCGTGACCGTGGCGACGGCGCTGGTGGCGCTCACGCTCCGGTCCATCGCCGAGGTGTTCGCCGACAGCGCGACGACCACGCTGACTCCCATGATGGTCAGCAAGGACGATCTCGTCATCGCCAACGCCCGCTTGGGCACGGGGTTCATCACGCTCAATCAGCTCGCCGGGCCGCCGATCGGCGCGGCACTGTTCGGCCTGGGCTTGACCTGGCCGTTCGCGGGCCAGCTGCTCCTGGTGGTGGCGGGGATCGTCCTGGTCTCCCGGATCACGTTGCCGCCACACGGCCGACAGGCCGACGACCTCATGCCCAACACCGTACGGGAACTGATCGCCGGGTTCAGCTGGACCATCCGGCACGCGGCGGTCCGCACGCTGGCGCTCACAATCCTGATCTTCAACTTCACGTTCGGCGCGGCCTGGTCGGTTCTCGTCCTCTACACCCAGGAGCAGCTCGGCCTCGGCGCCCTGGGCTTCGGTCTGATGACCACCATCGGCGGGATCGGCGGCTTGATCGGCACCGGCCTGTACGGGGCCATCACCCGCAGGGTGAGCCTCGGCGCCCTGATGCGGATCGGACTCATCATCGAAACGTTCACCCACCTGGGCTTGGCCCTGACCCATTCGCCGTGGGTCGCCGGGGGCATCTTCCTGGCCTTCGGCGCGCACGCGTTCATATGGGGCACGACCTCAGTCACCGTCCGCCAGCGCGCGGTCCCGCACGAACTGCAGGGCCGAGTGGGCAGCGTCAACACCGTCTGCGTCTACGCCGGTCTGGTGGTCGGCTCGTTGGTCGGCGGTGTCCTGGCCACCCGCCTCGGTGTCGCAGCGCCCTTCTGGTTCGCCTTCGCTGGTTCCGCGGTGTTCGTGGTGCTGCTGTGGCGGCAACTCATGCTCATCGCCCACGACGACTGAGATGTTCGGTGGATGTGAACGCTCGATCTGGTCGACGACACCGCGACTCCGCGCCTGACCGTGGCGTTCACCAGCGGCTTCGACTCCATCGTGGAGGATGCCTCCGTTGCCGTCGAGGCCGCGGCGCTGCGCCGTGGCTACAACTTCCTGGCCTACGACGGCCCGGGCTGGGTGCCGCGCTCCGCGAGCAGCACCTGCTCTTCCGGCGTGTGGCGCCGGGTCCTACACCCGGAGCATCGGGGGGTGCAGGACCAGGGCGGGGCCCCGGCGGTAGAGCATGGCCGGACGGCCGCCGTCACGGGTGGTGGTCTCGCCGGTCGGGATCAGGAACCCCTCGGTCTTGGTGACCTTACGGTGGAAGTTGCGCGGATCCAGCGGCCTGCCCCACACGATCTCGTACACCCGGCGCAGCTCCGCCACGGTGAACTGCGGGCGGCAGAACGCGGCGCCGAGCGGGCTGTACTCCAGCTTGGCCCTGGCTCGCTCGATGCCGTCGAGCATGATGCGGCGGTGGTCGAACGCCATGCGGGTCAGCGAGTCGACCGGCTGCCAGCTCATGTGCGCCTCGGTCGAGGCCGGCAGGTCGGGGGCGAGCCCGAGATAGGCCACGCTGACCACCCGTTGCCGGGGGTCACGGTCGGGGTACCCGTACGTCTGGAGCTGCTCCAGGTGGACGGGAGCCCCGGGAAGACCGGCCCGCTCCGCGAGCACCCGGGCGGCGGCGGCCGGAAGGTCCTCCTCGAGCTGGATGAAGCCTCCGGAAAGCGCCCAGCACCCCTCATATGGAGGTCTGTCCCGCCGCCAGACCAGCGCGCAGAGCGCCTGCGACCTCACCGTGAGAACGACGAGATCCACGCTGACGGGAATACGCGGGATCATGTACAGAACGCTACCGGAACCCGCACATCCCGGGGTCCCTCCATTCGATCACTGAGACGGCGCTCAGCCGGTGTTCTTGTAGTACACCGGCTCCGCGGCCTTGCGGCCATCGAGCGAGCCGATCTCGATCCGGACCCACACGTCCGAGGGCACCGTGGCCCAGTCGACCGGGATCCAGATCTTCTCGACGCCGTGCGGAAGGCCCTCGTTCGGGGTGGCGTCGTGCCAGCCGACCGACGCCGAGTCGACGACGCGCGGGGTGTCCAGGCCGGTCCAGTTCAGCGTGACCTTGGCCGATCCGAGGTGGTAGCCGCGGACTTCGAGGCCCTCCTGGATCTGCCTCGCCTGCTTGACCGCCTGGATCGCGATCGGGCGGTCCCAGTCCTCGGTGATCTCTCCGGAGAGCGACGGCGAGCCGCAGGTGAAGAAGTCACTCCACATGTAAGAAATGATCTTCGAGACGTACGGGCCGGCCAGCGTCACCTGGGTGTCCAGGCGGGACTTGTCGGTACGGCTGCGGGTGGCCTGCGTGCCGCACTTTGGTGTGTTGGACTCCTCGGGCGTGGACGGCTCGAACGCCTCGACGTTGGCCCAGAGCTGGACCTCCACGCCTTCGGAGGCGAGTTCCTGCCGCGCCTGCGCCATCTCCCGGTAGTAGTCGCGGGTGCCTCCGTAGTACGCGGAGGCGTACGTGGACTCGCCCACGCCGTTCACGATCTTCAGGCGGTCGTCCACGTCCTTGTTCTTCCAGTTCGGCCAGAACAACCCGACCTTGCCGGTGCCGCGGCCGTCCTGCGGCGCGATGATCTCCACGCCGGTCTTGGCCAGGGCCTTGAACCCCCGGGCGACCTGCTTCGGCGTGGCGGTGAACTTCACCTTGCGGCGCGCGTCGAGGTACGGGCTGACCAGGATCGGCTTGCCGGGTAGCTCCTGCTCGACGATCAGGTGCTGCTCGGCGTAGACCTGGAGCGTCTGAACCTTGGACGGGTCGGGCCAGTCGCGGAGTTGCAGCTCGAACGGCTGGTAGACGCCTCCGAGGGACTCCCTGCCACCGAAGCGCGAGCCGTAGTCCTGCAGGACGCGCCGGGTCAGGGTGGTCAGGGTGCCGATGTGCCGCGGGTCGGCGCGGGTGCTGTTGGCCGGGTCGCGGGGCGCGAGCGGCAACGCGGGGAAGACCCTGATGCCGAACCGGTCGCCGAGGTCCAGCAACTCGGTCAGGCTGTCCGTGGCTCCCCCGGAGATCAGGATCAGATGGTAGTTGCGCCCCTTGGACGAGAAGTCGCAGGTCGCGTCGTCCGAACCGTCCTCGGGGGCGATCAGCCGGTAGAACACCGCCGATCCGACGACGATCTTGCGTTCCATCGTCGGGCAGCGGAAGATCCCCTGGCCGAACTGCTCGTCGGTCCGGTAGACGTACGTCCAGGTGATCCGGTTGCCGGGGTTGGCCGCGACGAGGTCCTTCTCGGCCGCCCGTACGCAGGAGAGGTCGTTCTCCTTGCAGACGCCGTACCGAGCGTCGGCCTTGGCGCCCTCCTTGTCCATGATCTGGCCGTTCTCCTCGTCCGTCCGGCGGGGGGACAGGCCGAAGCCGAGCCGGACGACGGTGTCACCGCCCACCTTGTGGATCGCCTGGAGCTGGCGCCGCCAGGTGCACCGGTCCGCCGTGGGAACGAGCCAGTAGCCCGTCACCGCGTACGGCGTGGGCGTCGTGGTGTCGAACGTTCCGCACGGATCGGTGAACGCGCTGGCCGTCGGGGAGCTCGGCCCGGAGGGGCGGGCCGAGGAGGTGCTCCCGACACCGGTGACGTGGGACACGGGCCGGTCGTGCCGCATGACGATCACCACGGAGGCGACACCGGCGAGTATCGCGACGCCCAGAAACAAAGTGATCCAGCGCACCTTCAGGACACTACCGCCCATCGTTTCAGGACCAGATAAATCGAACCCGCCGGACAACGGGGTCGGTCAGCGCCTGACGCCGGCCCACTCTTCGAGCTGTGTGACGAAACGCCGGGCGGAGTTCGGCCAGTGATGGTTGGCCCGCGCGGCGGCGTAGCCCCGAGAACCGTGCCCGTGCCGCTCCTGAGGGTTGTCCCTGAGGAAGAGGACGGTTCGCGCGACCGCCTGGGGGTCCTGCCATGGGACGACGAAACCGGAGCGGTAGCGCTCGACGAGCTCGACCGCCCTCGGGGACGGCGTGGTGATCACGGGGATGCCGTGCGCCATGTACTCCACGATCTTGGTGGGCATGGAGTGCCGGTAGTTGGGCTCGTCGTGCAGGAGCGAGAGCCCGGCGAGCGCGCCGTCGAGCCGCTTGAGCGCCTCGTCGTTCGGCATGAAGTCACGCCATTCGAGCACGCCCTCGGCGACGGCCTGGTTGAGCAGCGGCCGGGTCTGCGGATCGGCGTACCCGATCAGCTCCACGACCACCCGGTACGGCTGGAGGATCCGGGCCACCTCGACGGCCTCGCGGACGCCCCGCGCCTCGGACAGCCAGCCGAGGTACACCACGCGGTCGTCGCCGGGCGGGCTGACGGTGTCCGGGACCCAGGTCTCGTTCGGCACGACCAGGTGCGCGTGCTTGAACCGCCCCGCGTACGCGGTCTCGGCCAGCAGCAGGCGCAGGCGGCGTTCGGCCGCGCCCTCCAGGAGCCGGGCGAGGAACCGGGTCGGCGGGCGTAAGAACGCGGGCAGCCACGGTTTCAGGGAGAGCGTGGCCGGCGTGTCCTCGTGGACGTCCCAGACGACCGGCGGACGCTTGCGCACGCCGACGACGGCGAGCAGCAGCTCCGGGTCGTGGATCAGGGCCAGGTCGATCTTGCCCCGCATGCTCTTGAACAGCTTGCGGGCGGCACGTACCGCCGCGAACCTGCGCCGCTCGGCGGCGCGCGGCAGATCCACCCCGTTGACCCAGGATCGTGGGACCACCCCGCGCGCGGTGTACGGCGCGGCATACGTGACCTCATGACCGGCGTCGACGAGCGCGCGGATCTGCCGGTGCAGGATCCGGGCGTCCTCGGGGTGATGCACCACCGTCATGACGAGCACGTGCACGCGCGGACCCCTCCTACAGTCGCTCGACGCGATCGCTCGTGGCCAGAACGCCGCGAGTGTCGAGCACGAGCTGGGCCCGTTCCTCCACCACACCGAGGTCGAACGCCGAGTGCTGCTGCAGGAGCAGGGTCACGTCGGCGTCGGCCACCGCCGCGGCCAGGTCGTCCACCCGCGGAACAGGACTGCCCTCGACCGTCCATTCCTTGACATATGGATCGCAGAAGACCAGTTCGGCGCCGAGCTCCAGGAGCGCCTCGGCGACCGGGATCGCGGGCGTCTCACGCTCGTCGGCGATGTCGGGCTTGTACGTGACGCCCAGCAGCAGCACGCGGGATCCGTTCACGGGCTTGCGCGCCCGGTTCAGCAGCCGCTGCACGCGGGCCACGACGTACGACGGCATCCGCTCGTTGATCTCCTGGGCCAGCTCCACGAAACGGAACGGGTACCCGAGCTTGCGGACCGTGTAGGACAGGTAGGACGGATCGACCGGGATGCAGTGCCCGCCGACACCCGGGCCGGGCAGGAACTTCTGGAAGCCGAACGGCTTGGTGGAGGCCGCCTCGATGGCCTCCCACAGGTTGATCCCGAGCTCGTCGCAGAAGATCGCCATCTCGTTGACGAGGGCGATGTTGACGTGCCGGTAGGTGTTCTCCAGCAGCTTGGCCATCTCGGCCTCGCGGGTGCCGCTGACCGGGACGACCCGCTCGACGAACTGGCTGTAGAAGGAGGCGGCGCGGTCGCGGCAGGCGACGGTGTAACCGCCGACTACCTTGGGCGTGTTGCGCAGGCCGTACTTCGTGTTGCCCGGGTCGATGCGCTCGGGCGAGAAGGCGAGGTGGAAGTCGGTGCCCGCGACGAGCCCGGCGCCCTCCAGGATCGGCCGCGCGACCTCGTCGGTGGTGCCGGGCCACGTGGTGGACTCCAGCACGACGAGCGTGCCCGCCCGCAGGTGCTGGGCGACGGTGCGCGTCGCCCCTTCGACGGCGGACAGGTCGGGACGGTGGTCCTCGTCCAGCGGCGTCGGTACGCAGATGACGATCGTCCGCGACTCGGCGAGCACCGAGGCGTCCAGCGTGGCGGTGAAGCCACCGGCCAGCATCGCGTCGAGGTCGGCGTCGGTCAGGTCGTCGATGTAGGACCGACCGGCGTTCAACGCGTCGACCTTGCGGGGATCGACGTCCAGACCGGCCACCCGCAGGCCCGCCGCCGTGGCCTCTTTGGCCAGCGGCATACCCACGTATCCCAGCCCGATGACCGTGAGATCGAAACCGGTTCGCTCGCTCACGATGAGACCTGGGGGCGGAAACAACACTTCATGGTGGCAAAGGCTATCTCAAGTCAGCACCAACGGTGCCTGATGCCGTAGATCGGAACTCCCCGTCATTTCCATTATGAGGTCAATGATTGGTAGATCGCACGGTATGTCCGGGCAAGGCTGCTCCACGTGCGTTTCGCGGCCACCTCGGCCTTTCCGGCCTCGCCCATCTCGCGGCGCCGTTCGGGATCGTCGCGGAGCGCGGCCACCGCGTCGGCGAGCGCGGCGGGATCTCCGGCCGGCACCAGCATCCCGGCCCCCTCACCGCCCACAAGCTCGGAAAGCGCGGGCAGGTCGCTGAGAACGACCGGCTTGCCGAGCGCCATCGCCTCGACGGGTTTCAATGGCGTAACAAGTCGGCAAACCCGGAGGTCCTCGCGCGGGCACGCGAAGATGTCGATCGCCGCCTGCGCCTGGAGCGCCTCGTCCGGGCCCACGCGGCCCGGCAGGATCGCGATGTCGCCGAGGCGGAGCCGCTCGACCTGCTGGAGCAGGTTCGGCCGTTCCGCGCCGTCGCCGACGAGCAGCACCCTGACCGGCGTTCCCGCGTCCCTGAGCAGCGCCGCGGCGTTCAGCAGGGTGGCGAAGCCCTCGTAGCCCACGATGCTCGACACGGAACCGATGACCACCTCGCGGTCGCCGATGCTGTACTGCCGGCGGAAGGCCGCGCCGTCGTAGTCGGCGGTCAGCAGCGCGTCGTCCACGGCGTTCGGCGCGAGGTGGATCCGCTCGCGGGGCACGCCACGCTCGACGATCTCGGCCGCCATGGTCTCGGCCAGCGTCACGACCGCGTCCGCCTCGCGCATGATGTGCGCCTCGCGGTCACGCTGCATGATGTGCCGCTCGCTGCCGATCCGCTTGGGGTCCCTGGACGTCCAGGTCTCCTCCAGGAAGCCGCGCACCTCGTAGACGAACGGCGTGTTCGTCCGCTCCCGTACGGCGAGCGCCACGGAGCCGTTCCGGTGGTCGGTCGCGGCGTGCAGCACCTGCGGGCGCAGCCTCCTGACCAGCTCGGTCACCTGGGCGGCGCCGCGGATCATCCGCCCGCGGCTCTCGAAGGGCAGGTCGCCCCCGTTCGGCAGCAGCCGGTGGTAGGGGATCTCGTCGATCTCCTCGTACGACGTGGCGTCGGTGTGGCCCTGGAGCATCGGCCAGCCCCAGCTCGTCACGACGTGCGGGTCGAGGCCGGCGTTGCGCTGCGCGGTGACGATGCGGTGCGTCCGCACGGTGTACCCCGCCTGCGTGTACGGCAGGGCGTTGGTGACGAGGTGGAGGACCCGGCCCTCCTCGCGTGAGCCCATGATCACCTTGGGCTTCGGCGGGATCGGGGCGGGGCCGATCGCGGCCATCTCACCCTTGTAGTAGGCGATCCTGCGCCGGATGAACGGCCACCGGGTGTGCGGCTGCAGCACCTTGATCGCCTGGGTCATGCGCCCAGCCTCGAAGTGGACCTTCGCCGCCTCCAGCGGCCCGTCGGCCATCCTCCGGACGATCTTGCGCACGGTCACCCTGGCGTATCGCGCGGCGGGCCAGGCGACACGACCGATGATCGGGCGCATCCCGCTCGGCATCGCCTCGGCGGCGGCCTGCGCGACCCGCACGGGATCGGACTTCACCTTGCTCACAACGATGCGGGAGACGACCACCGGATTCTTCACGAAACCGCGGAGCAGACCGCCCATCCCGGCCCTCGCCGACTTGGCTGACACGGACGGTTTCTTGGCCTCGGATACCACGGCGTGACCGTACCATAGGCAACGTTTGCCCCAGTCCCACCATGAAAGGCGAGGTCAATGAGGGACAACCCCCTCGTCCTGCACGTGCTGGGCGCCCGGCCCAACTTCGTCAAGGCCGCTCCCGTCGTGCGGGCGCTCGACGAGATCGGCGTACGGCAGGGCATCGTGCACACGGGCCAGCACTACGACGCGTTGATGTCGGACGTCTTCTTCGCCGACCTCGGCCTGCCCGAGCCGGTCGCCAACCTCGGCGTCGGCTCCGGGTCGCACGCGCGGCAGACGGCGGCGCTGCTGACCGGCCTGGAGGACGTGGTGCTCGAACACCGGCCCTCGCTGGTCGTCGTGTACGGCGACGTGAACTCCACGCTGGCCGCGATCCTCGTGTGCGCCAAGCTGCACGTGCCGACCGCGCACGTGGAGGCGGGCCTGCGTTCCTTCGACCGGGAGATGCCCGAGGAGGTGAACCGGGTCGTCACCGACTCGCTGTCGGACATCCTGTTCGCCACCTCGCCGGACGCCCTGTCGCACCTCGCCCGCGAGGGCGCCGACCCGGAGCGGGTGCACCTCGTCGGCAACCCGATGATCGACAGCCTCTTCTCCGCGCTCCCCAAGCTCGACCCCGCGCCGGTCCAGGAGCGCCTCGGCGTGTCCGGAAGGTACGCGGTCGCGACGCTGCACCGGCCGGCGAACGTGGACGACCCGGAGTCGGCCCGCGAGCTGGTCGAGGCGGTCCTCGCGGTCGCCGAGCAGGTGCCGGTCGTCGTCCCGCTGCACCCGCGCGGGCGGCAGCGCCTGGCCGACGCCGGGCTGGTCGACCGCGAGAACCTGAAGATCATCGACCCGTTGGGATATGTGGACTTCCTCTCCCTGGTCCGGGGCGCCGCGCTGGTCGTCACCGACTCCGGCGGTGTGCAGGAGGAGACCACCATGCTGGGGGTCCCCTGCCTGACCGTGCGGCCCAACACCGAGCGGCCGATCACCGTCACGCACGGCACGAACCGCCTGGTCACGCCGGCCGGACTGCCCGCCGCCGCGGAGAAGGCCCTGGCGGACGGCTCGGCCACGCCCAGCGGCGAGCTTCCCCCGCTCTGGGACGGCGCGGCGGGGCCCAGGATCGCCCGGGTCATCGCCGCCTGGCTGCGCGGGGACAACCTCTCCCCCGCCGCTCAGGGGCACAATCGCCAGTCATAGACCCGGCAAAAGCCGTACGATGGCACATTCCTGGACGCGATGGGGGCGACATGTCTGACCAGAACCCTTCAGATGAGCCGAAATTCCAGCGCCTCGGGCCGGTGAACTGGCTGCCGGAGGAGCGCAAGGTCGTCGAGCGCTACGAGCAGCGGATCCGCGAGCTGGAGAAGAAGCTGGCCACCCAGGAGGCGCGGGCCGACTACGCCATCTGGAAGCTCAAGGCCACCCAGACGCAGCGGCCGTACCGCGTCGCCCAGGCGCTCACCGGTGCCACCAAGCCCGCCAGGTTCGCGCGGCTGCCGCGCGACCTGAGCAAGGCCATGAAGACCGGGAAGAGCCCGAAGGCCCCGATGTCGGTGATCGAGGCCGCCGAGCAGGCCGAGGCCAAGGGCCCCGAGGTCAAGATCCCCACGTTGCAGTGGCCGGACGGTCCGGTGGTGCGCCCCGACCTCAAGGTGGCCGTCATCCTGGACGACTTCTCCCGGCTCGCGTTCAAGTACGAGTGGGATCAGATCGAGTTCGGGCTCACGGACTGGCCGGAGATCTTCGCGGAGAACCGGCCCGACGTGCTGTTCTGCGAGTCGGCCTGGCACGGCAACCAGGGGCGCTGGCGTTACCAGATGACCGGGACGAAGGCCCCCAAGCAGGAGCTGCGCGACCTCATCGCGTGGTGCCGGTCGGAGGGCATTCCCACGGTCTTCTGGAACAAGGAGGACCCGCCGAACTTCGACTTCTTCATCGACACGGCCAAGCTGTTCGACTACGTGTACACGTGCGACGGCGACATGATCCCGAAATATCGGGAAATTCTGGGGCATGACCGGGTCGGCGTGCTGCAGTTCGCCGCCCAGCCCCGGATCCACAACCCCATCCAGACCAAGCAGGGCCGGCCGTACGACATCGTCTTCGGCGGCATGTACTTCCGGGACAAGCACCCCGAGCGGCGCGAGCAGATGGAGACGCTGCTCGCCCCCGTACGCGAACTCGGCCTGCACATCTTCGCCCGCAACGGCACGGTGGACGACAAGTACGCCTGGCCCGAGGAGTACCGCCCGCACATCGTGGGCGAGCTGCCGTACGAGCAGATGCTGGCCGCGTACAAGATGTACAAGGTCTTCCTGAACGTGAACTCGGTGATCGACTCCCCGACGATGTGCGCGCGGCGCGTCTTCGAGCTGTCGGCCTGCTCGACCACCGTGCTGTCGGCGTGGTCACGCGCCATCGAGGAGACCTTCGGCCCGCTGATCCCGATCGCCCACTCGCAGGAGGAGGCGTACAACCGGGCGCTGTACTTCATCAACAGCCCCGAGCTGCGCGCCCGCCAGGCGCACCTGGCCATGCGCGAGGTGTTCGACAAGCACCTCTTCTCGCACCGCGTCGACCAGATCCTCACCGACCTCGGCCGGCCGGTGGCGTCCCGGTCCCGCTCGGTGTCGGTGGTGCTGCCGACCAACCGGGCCGGCCAGCTCGAACACGCCATCGCGCAGGTCGCCAGGCAGCGGCACCGCGACGTCGAACTCATCCTCGTGCTGCACGGCCTCTCCGAGGACCCCGGCGTGGTCCGCGACAAGGCGCTCGCGGCCGGGATCCCCGGCGTCAAGGTGCTGACCGCCGACCCGTCCTGGACGCTCGGCGAGGTGCTCAACCACGGCATCGCGCACGCGGACGGCGAGCTGATCGCCAAGATGGACGACGACAACATCTACGGCGAGCACTACCTGTCCGACCTGCTGCGGGCGTTCGACTACGCCGACGCGGAGATGGTGGGCAAGGGCGCGCACTACACGTACTTCCCCGACCAGAACGTCACCGTGTTCCGCCTGCCCGGCCTGGAGAACCGCTACGCCCACCTCATCCAGGGCGCCACGATCGTCGCCAAGGCGGACCTGCTGCGGTCGATGCCGTTCGAGCCGGTCAACGCGGGCGAGGACACCCGCCTCGTGCGGCGCTGCAAGGAGGAGGGCGTCCGGATCTACTCGGCCGACCGCTTCAACTTCATCTACATGCGCGGCTCCGACGCCACCGCGCACACCTGGCAGGCGGCGGACTACAAGCTGACCCGCAACGCCCAGTTCTGCTTCGCCGGCAACCCGGAGCAGCACGTCCTGATCTAGATCGCGTTCCTCGGAATGTACGGGAGCGGACGACGGTTGGCCACTCCCGTAACGGCAGCATGCCCAGGGGAGCTTGGCCACGTGAGCACGAACACAGGCGAGAAACTGGACGGCATCGGGTTCAGGTCCGAGCGTGGCCCGGTGCTCGCCGCCATCATGCTGTGCACCGGTCTCGTGGCCCTGGACAGCACGATCATCGCGACGGCGGTGCCGTCCGTCGTCGGCGACCTCGGCGGGTTCTCGCAGTTCCCGTGGCTGTTCTCGATCTACCTGCTCACGCAGGCCGTGACCGTGCCCATCTACGGCAAGCTCGCCGACGTCTTCGGGCGCAAGCCGGTGATGTTCTTCGGCATCGCCGCGTTCCTCCTCGGTTCCGTGCTGTGTGGCGTCGCCTGGAGCATGCCGGCGCTCATCCTCTGCCGTGCGATCCAGGGCATCGGCGCCGGAGCCGTCCAGCCCATCAGCATCACCATGGTCGGGGACCTGTACTCGGTGGAGGAACGTGCCCGGGTGCAGGGCTACCTCGCCAGCGTCTGGGGCGTCTCGGCCGTCGTCGGACCGACGCTGGGCGGCGTCTTCTCCGAATACGTGTCCTGGCGGTGGATCTTCTTCATCAACCTGCCGCTCGGGGCTGTGGCCGCCTGGACGCTGGCCCGGCGGTTCAAGGAGCGGGTGACCCGAGGCTCACACCGGATCGACTACCTGGGCGCCGTACTGCTCACCGCCGGTTCCTCCCTGCTCATCCTCGGCCTGCTCGAAGGAGGGGTCGCCTGGAACTGGGGGTCGCCGGTCAGCCTGGCCATCTTCGCGGGCGGCGCCGCCATGCTGATCGCGTTCGTCCTCGTGGAACGCCGTGCGGTCGAGCCCATCCTGCCGCTGTGGGTGTTCCGCCACCGTGTGCTGACCGGCGCCAACCTCGCCGCGCTGGGGATCGGCACACTCACCATCGGCCTGAGCTCCTATGTGCCCACGTACGCGCAGGGCGTGCTCGGCACCGGCGCCCTGGTGGCGGGTTTCACCCTGGCCGCGCTCAGCATCGGCTGGCCCCTCGCCGCGGCGCTCTCCGGCCGCCTATACATGCGCATCGGCTTCCGCGACACCGCGCTGATCGGCGGCGCCGTCACCGTGGCCGGGGCCGTACTGTGCGCCGTGCTCGGCCAGGAATCACACATCTGGCAGGTCGCGACCGCGTGCCTGATCGTCGGCGTCGGCCTGGGCCTCACATCGAGCCCGACGATGGTCGCCGTGCAGTCCGTCGTCGGGTGGGAGCACCGCGGTGTGGTCACGGCGACCAACATGTTCTTCCGCTCCATCGGCAGCACCGTCGGGGCCGCCGTCCTGGGCGCGGTCTCCAACGCGACGCTGTCGGACCGCTTCGCCCACCCTCCGGCCTCGGTCAGCGGCGATCACCTGCCGAAGAGCGTCGACGCCACGAGCGACGTGCTGACCGGGCAGGGCGCGGAAGGTGTGGGCGGCGTGAGCTCGGCCGTGACGTCCTTCGTCCGCGGAGCGCTCAACGACGCCGTCCACAACGCCTTCCTCACGGCGCTCGTCGTGGCCGTGCTCATCGTGGGCGCGGTGCTGCTCATGCCCCGTGTCCGCGCCGGGACCGGCAACGGGACCTGAGGCGGGAGAACGAAAGCGGCCGCCCCGCTGATAGCGGGGCGGCCGTGTGCCTTCAGTGAACGTGCGAGGTCAGGAGGCGGTGTCCGCGTTGTTCTTGGGCTCGGCGCCGTTGAGACTCGCGGGGGTGCCGCCGGCGAGCAGGGTGCGGGCCAGGCCCAGACCGGTGCCGCCGAGTGTGAGGGCCTTGGCGAGCATCTCCTCGATGCCCTGGGCGCCGTTCAGCACGACCATGTGGTCGACGTTGCCGAACGCCTTGGAACCCGCCTCGACGATCTGCGGCCAGTTCTCGGCGAGCTGCTGGGCGATGACGGCCTCCTGGTTCTCGGCCAGCGCCTCGGACCTGGCGCGGATCGCCTCAGCCTCGGCCAGACCCTTCGCCTTGGCCGCCTCGGCCTCCGCGAGACCCTTCGCCTTGGCCGCCTCCGCCTCGGCCAGACCCTTCGCCTTGGCCGCCTCGGCCTCACCGAGACCCGTCGCCCTGGTCGCGGCCGCGGCCGCCTCGCCGCGGAGCCGTACGGACTCGGCGTCAGCCGCCGCGGCCTGCTTCACCTGGGACGCCTGGGCGGTGGCGCGCAGCTCCGTCTCGCGGGCCTCGGCCTCGGCCTGGGCGATGCGGGCGTCACGATCCGCCTGCGAGAGCGTCACCGTCTCGTACGCCTTGGCGTCCGCGGGCTTGCGGACCTGGGACTGGAGCCGCTGCTCGGAGAGCTGGGCCTCCAGCTCGGCCGCCCTCGTCTCCTGGACGACGACCTCCTGGCGGGCGGTGGCCTCCGACAGCGGGCCGGCCTGCCGGGCCTTCGCCGCCGCCTGGTCCACCTCGGCCTGGTAACCGGCCTGCTGGATCTGGGACTCCCGGATCGCGGCGGCCTTCCTCGCTGCGGCGACCTGCTCGGCCTCGGTGGCCTCCTGGTCGCGCTGCGCCTCGGCGATGCGGGCCGAGGCGGCGATCTTCGCGGCGTGCGGCTTGCCGAGGTTGACGATGTACCCGGTCTCGTCGTCGATTTCCTGGATCTGCATCGAGTCGACGACCAGGCCCAGCTTGCTCATCTCGTCGGCCGCGGAGCTGCGCGCCTCGCTGGTCAGCCGCTCGCGGTTGAGGATGAGGTCCTCGACGGTGAGGTTGCCGATGATCGAGCGCAGGTGACCGGTGAACAGTTCGTGGATCGCGCCGTTCATCGAGTCCTGCTGGTCGAGGAAGCGGCGGGCGGCGTTGGCGATGCTGGCGAAGTCGTCACCGACCTTGTAGATCACCACTCCGCGCACCTGGACCGGGATGCCCTGCTGGGTCACGCAGGACACCTGGAGGTTGGTCGCCCGGCTGTCCAGGCGGAGCCGGCGGGCCGTCTGGAACCCCGGCAGCACCGCGGTTCCCTTACCGGTGACGATCTTGAATCCGAGACTGTCGGCCAGGTCGTTCTTCGACCGGGCGGCGAGCCCAGAAATGATCAATGCCTCGTTGGGCTCGGCGACCCGCCAGATGGCCTTGAACAACAGGACGATGATGATGAGGGCGACAACGATCGCGCCGCCGAAAACCAGAAATTCCATGGGCATCTAGCCTCCACTTCCGGGGGAACAGGGGGTCAGGCGATCGCGCGCGTGACGTAGACCGTACGCGGTGGCGAATACTCGACAATGACGACGATCGCTCCGACCGGGATCTCCTCGTCCGGAAGGTTCGGATGTGCGTAGAACGCCTCGACGCCCCCGCGAATCGGCACCATCACTTCACCAACAAGGCCCGGACCGATCTTGCCCGTCACCCTGCCCTGCCTGCCGACCACCGCGTCACCCCGTCGTGTTCACTTGCACCGCGAATGCGCACGTTACCCCGAATTCGTGCAGTACGTCATCACGCGGCGACGCGTCCACCGACGGCCGCCCCGGATGACATACGACGTCCACGGCCACATGCCATCGACCCGGACAACGAACACCACTCGCGAAACGTTCCGATATCGCAACACAACCGCTTACATCGAGATGTGAGCGTTATGTTCCAGCGAATTTCTGCGGCGCTTACCGTTTCCCGCTGATTTCACGGTGGATTCTCGCGGAAAACCACCCGATTTTCGCGGCCGATCGGGATTCCGGCGGAATATGGCGTCACACCGCGCCCGCCGACCGGCCGGGAACGCCCCGCCCCGGGCGCCGGAGCCGGGTGAAGGCCCAGGACACGTCCGGCTCCACGGCCCAGCGGAAGAACCGCCGCACCGGCGCCGTGCACAGGACCGCCGAGAGGCCCACCCCGAAAAGGATCATGACGGCGACGCCCCACGGGGTGACGAGAACATCGTTGTATCGTTCGGTCACCTTCACCACGAACCCGTGCAGCAGGTACGCGTACATGGTGGCGGCACCGAGTCCGGTGAACCAGGTACGGCGGGCCGGGGTGACCGCGAGGAACGCCATGACCAGAAGCGCTCCCGTCGCCAGCATGGCGAGCCTGATCAGGGTTCCGGTCAGATCGTCCACGCCGATCACCGTGTTGGCGTGCCGCCAGCGGATCCACTCGGTCGGCACGGCGCGATGGACGGCCAGGGCCACGCCCACCCCCGTGGCGAGGACCAGCGCCCCGCATGCCCGCGCCCAGGGCCTCCTGAGCGGCTCCAGATGCCGCGGCCTGAGCATCAGCCCGAGCACGTAGAACGGCAGCAGCCCGAGCGTGCGGTTCATGGACAGCTCGTCCGGCAGCGCGCTCGTCCCGGAGAGGAGCGACACCCCCACCGCCACCGCCAGCGGCCACCGGAGCTGCTGCCACACCGGCGTGGACAACCGCCAGAGGAACAACGACATCAGGAACCAGGTCAAGTAGTACGGATCGAGCAGGCTGATCTCCAGCTTGCCGTACAGGAAGAACCTGGGCAGCGAGTAGGCGACCTCGAAGATCACGTACGGCACGGCCAGCCCGCTGATCAGCTTTCTCGCCTTGCCCGGCGAGAAGGCGAAATTTCCCGATAGATAGCCGCTGACCATGATGAACAGCGGCATGTGGAACAGGTAGCCGAAGAAGTACAGGGCATGCGCGACCTCCACGTCACGCAGGTCCTCGATCAGATGCCCGGAGACCACCAGGACCATGGCCAGGAACTTGGCGTTGTCCAGGAACGGGTCCCGCACGCGGGCCGAGGTGTCGGGAGCGACGGCGGGCGTGCCGGAGGCTTCGGCGGGAGCGCCGGGAGCACCAGGAGCATCAGGAGGAGCGGCGGGGACGGTCACGGAGCCGGACGCTAGCGACGGCCCCCGCACGCGGGCAGGCAACGACGGCCGAACATTGCCCGAACACTTCCGTCACCCGGACGCCGAGGACCTGTCGTTCGCCGACCCTGTCGCGATGAGGCTGGCGGACCAGAGGGCCGCGGCGAGTTCCGGGTCGGCCATCTGGACGGGCACGGTGACGGGGATGTTCCCGGCGAAGTAGCGGCCCGGATGGTCGACGCCGTCCCGGTGCGTGGCGAGGTGGGTGATCCTGGCGGCCCCCGCCTCGACCGACTCCCCCATCCTCGGCACATGGAGCACCAACTTCATGAGGAACGTTCCCGGCGCGAACCCGGTCCGGATGACTCCGGGATGCAGGCAGGTGGCGGCGATCCCGCGCTCGGCGAGGGAGACCGTGAAGAGGGCGTTCGCCTGCTTGGAGTCGCCGTATTGCAGCCATCCGCTCCACCGGCGCCGCTCCCGCGACAGGTCGGCCGGGTCGAGCCGACCGGTCTTGGCGGCGCGTGAGCAGGTCGTGACGACCCGGCCGGACGACTCCCTGATCCGGTCGAGCAGCAGGTTCGTCAGCAGGAACGGCGACAGGTGGTTCACCTGGATCATCAGCTCGTGTCCGTCGGCGGTGTGCTGCCGCCTGGTGGACATGACCCCGGCGTTGTTGATCAGAACGTCGATGCGCTCGCACCGGTCGAGCAGCTCCGCGGCCAGCCAGCGCACGTCCTCGAACGAGGTGAAATCCCCGGTCAGCGTGCCGGGACGGCGGCCCGTGATCGCGGCCACCTGGTCCGCGACCGCTGACAGCTTGGACGGGGTTCGACCCACCAGGATGAGCTGGTGTCCCTTGCGGGCGAGCTCCAGCGCGGACGCTGCGCCAATTCCGTCGCTTGCCCCGGTAATGACAGTATTCATCAGGTCCTCCAATGCGCTCGAACTGTATCGGTGCTAGTCTCCTGTGCGATCTTCCGGAGGTGCATTTCCCCATAAATGCGGCGCGACCTCCACGCACTGCAGGAGTGGCCATGGGTTCGAGAAACCGGTCGATTCGGTTCAAGATCTTCTTATTGCTGCTCTTGCCACTGCTCACTCTGAGCGCTTTGTGGGGGTTTGTCCTTAATCTGACCGTCAGCGACGGCCTGGCCCTCGTACGCTCCGGAAAGCTCTACGACACCGTCGGCGTGACCTCCACCGACCTCGGCCTCCAGCTCCAGGCCGAACGCGCCGTCGCCGCCGACACGCTCAGCTCCGGCCAGACCACGTCCACCGCGCTCAGCGCGCAGCAGCTCAAGACGAGCACCTCCGTGGACAAGTTCATCAAGGCCGCGAACGACGACGAAGCCCGTGACTCCATGGGCGAGGAGCTGCGCGCCCCGGTCGACAGCCTGGTGGAGGCGCTCGGCCGCCTGACCTCCGTCCGCGAGTCCGTGACGCTCGGCAAGTACACCCGGCTCGACGCGCTCACCGCGTACAACCAGATCGTGGACGAGCTGTTCGCCGTCTACGCGCGGATGGTCTCGGTCCCCGATCTCGGGATCCACGAGCAGGGCAGCGCCATGCAGGCGATGGGCAACGCGTACGAGATGATCGCCCGCGAGGACGCCCTGATCCGCGGTGTGCTCGCCCGGGGCCAGATGAGCCAGCAGGAGCACAACGCCTTCAGCGAGTGGGTGGCCACGCGCCGCTTCCTGTACCAGAAGAACCGGCCGATCCTCGAAGGCGGCATGCGCCGGCCGTACGAGGAGGTGCTGACCTCCGAGCTGTTCGACAAGTTCACCGGCCTGGAGGATCGGATCGTCGACCAGGTGCGCTCCGGCGGGCCGCTCCCGACCGACGCGGCCCGGTGGAAGTCCACCACGAACGCGCTCTTCACCAGCCTGGACACCGCCCGGATCAAGGCGTCCGACGCGCTCAGCGAGCGCGCGGCGTCGGTGGCGGGCGGCATCATGACCCGGATCGCCGTCGCGGGCGGCGTCGGCCTGATCGCGGTGATCGCGACCATCATCTTCTCCGTCCGGTTCGGCCGCCGTCTGGTGCGCGACCTCGCCGGGCTCCAGCACGCCGCACTCGAACTCGCCGACGTCCGCCTTCCGAACGTGGTCGAGCGGCTGCGCAGGGGCGAGGAGGTCGACGTCGACGCCGAGGCGCCGCCGATCGAGGCGCGCGGGTCGTCCGAGGTCGAGGACCTCGCGCACGCCTTCAGCTCGGTGCAGCGCACCGCGGTCGAGGCGGCGGTCGGCCAGGCCGCCCTGCGGCGCGGCGTCAACCAGGTCTTCCTCAACCTGGCCCGGCGCAAGCAGGGCCTGCTTCACCGCCAGCTCACGCTGCTCGACACGATGCAGCGCCGGGCCAGCGACCCGGAGAGCCTGGAGGACCTGTTCCGGCTCGACCACCTCACCACGCGCATGCGGCGGCACGCCGAGGGTCTGATCATCCTGTCCGGCGCCACTCCCGGCCGTTCCTGGCGCAAGCCGGTGGCCGTGGTCGACGTGGTACGCGCCGCGATCGCCGAGGTGGAGGACTACACCCGCATCACGCTGATGCCGATGCCGAACGCGTCGCTGGCCGGATCGGCGGTGACCGACCTGATCCACCTGGTCGCCGAGCTGCTCGAGAACGCGACGATCTTCTCTCCCCCGCAGACCCGGGTGCAGGTACGCGGCGAACTGGTGGCCAACGGCCTCGCGATCGAGGTCGAGGACCGCGGTCTCGGACTCGCCCCCGAGGAGTACGCCACGATCAACGAGCGGCTGGCCACCCCGCCGGAGTTCGACCTGGCCGACAGCGACCGCCTCGGCCTGTTCGTGGTCAGCCAGCTCGCCTCGCGCTACGGGATCAGCGTGGTGCTCCGCGCCTCGCCGTACGGCGGCACGACGGCGATCATTCTCATCCCACGCGAGCTGGTGGCCAAGGACGGCGTGCCCCCCGCCATCACCGGCTCGGTGGCGTCGGAGGCGCCGGCGGCCATCACCGGCACGGTGACACCCGGCCCGGTCACCAGGTCGATGACCGCGGCCGCCATCATGGGCGGCTCCGCGACCACGCACCCGGACGCCCCGGACGCCCCGGACGTTCCGGCCACTCCGATGGCCGCCGCTCCGGCCCCGGCGGACCCGGGTCCGGGTCTGGGTCTGGGGACGAACCCGCCGGCGTCGGACCGGTCGCCGTTCTTCACTCCGGCCGCGCAGCGCGGCGACCCCGTACCGTCCGCAGCGCGCGAGGACGGCCACGAGGAGAGCCGGGTGCGCAACCTCAGCATCGTGCAGAACGGCTCCGAGCCGGGGCTTCCGAGCCGAGGCAAGGACTCGGGGTTGCCGAGCCGAGGCAAGGACTCGGGGTTGCCGAGCCGAGGCAAGGACTCGGGGTTGCCAAGCCGAGGCAAGGACTCGGGGCTGCCCGGCCGCCGGGCCTCCGGTGCGAGCGGCACGCACGCCGGTCTCCCCCGGCGGGTCCGGCAGGCCAACATCGCCCCCCAGCTCCGCGAGCGGTCCCAGCCGCTGTCCGCGCCTGTCCCGGTCACAGAGGAACGCTCGCCGGAGCAGGTCAGGGCGACGTTCGCCGCCTTCCAGCAGGGGGCGCAACGAGGCCGTGAGGACGCGGACGACAATTCCGGTAACACGCAAGGCGAGAAGGGTGACGAATGACCAGCAAAGTGGCATCGGCCGGCGAACTGAACTGGCTGCTGGACGATCTCATCAGCAGGGTCGGCGCCGTCCGCCAGGCGGTGATCCTCTCCACTGACGGCCTCGTCGTCGGAGCCTCGCAGGGACTCAGCCGCGAGGACGCCGAGCACCTGTCCGCCGTCGCCGCGGGCTTCCAGAGCCTGGCACGCGGCGCGGGACGGCACTTCGGCGGAGGCGAGGTGCGCCAGACCATCGTCGAGATGGAGTCGGCGTTCCTGTTCGTCACCGCCGCCGGACAGGGCACCTGCCTCGCCGTGCTGGCCGCCTCCGACGCGGACGTCGGCCACATCGCCTACGAGATGGCCATGCTGGTCAAGCGGGTCGGCCAGCACATCTCGACCAACCCCCGCCGGTGACCCGCCGATAACCCGCCGATATCGAGGGCCCCGAGGAGGAGGCGTGACGGAACCGCAGTGGCTTGACGAGGAGGCCGGTCCCATCGTCCGGCCGTACGCGCTGACAGGAGGCCGTACGCGGTCGTCCGGTGACGACTTCGACCTCATCGCGTTGGTGACGGCCACCGACGGGCAGGTGAAGGACGACAGCGGTGTCGGTCCGGAGCAACGCCGGATCCTCGCGATCACCAGGGAACCCATGTCCGTCGCGGACATCGCGTCCGAGATCGATCTGCCTCTCGGTGTGGTCCGCGTCCTTCTCGGGGATCTGCACGACCATGAGCTGATCAGCGTGCGACCACCCGCCCAAGTGGCGCCGCTGCCCAGCGCGCACATTCTCAAGGAAGTGATCAATGGCCTTCGCGCCCTCTGAGGAGCCGGTCGCCCTCAAGATCCTCGTCGCCGGCGGCTTCGGCGTCGGAAAGACCACGCTGGTCGGCGCGATCAGCGAGATCCGTCCCCTCCGCACCGAGGAGGTCCTGTCGGACCGCGGGGTCGGCGTCGACGACGTCGACGGGGTGGAAGGCAAGACCACCACCACCGTGGCGATGGACTTCGGCCGGATCACGATCCGCGAGGGCCTCGTGGTCTACCTGTTCGGCACGCCCGGCCAGGAACGCTTCTGGTTCATGTGGGACGAGCTGTCCTACGGCGCCCTGGGAGCGGTCGTCCTCGCGGACACCCGCCGGCTCACCGACTGCTTCCCGTCGATCGACTACTTCGAGCAGCGCGGGACGCCGTTCATCGTCGCGGTGAACTGCTTCGACGGCGCGGACAAGCACGAGCCCGACGATGTCCGGGTGGCCCTGGACCTCGACCCCGAGGTGCCCGTGCTTCTCTGTGACGTACGGCGGCGCGCCTCGGCCAAGGTCGTCCTCGTCACGCTCGTGGAGCACGCCCTCAAGACGCTGACGGCCGCGCAGAGCAAGTAGGCCGCGTGCGACGGCCCGCGCGCCTACAGGGCGCGCAGGCCGTTGATCACTTCCAGCAGGATGCTCTCCATGGGCCGGGACGCCTCCGGCGCCGGCGGCCGTACCAGGATCAGCCCGTGGTCGAGCAGGTCGCCGACCAGCACGCGGACGACGCCGAGCGGCAGCCCCGCGTCCGACGCCACGTCGGCGAGCGGCCGGGCCCGCCGCACCAGGTCCAGCAGTCGCAGATGCTCGCGCCCGAGGTCCGCGTGGTACGGCACGGCCGCGCCGGTCGCGACGACCACGGCGACCAGATCGAGCGTGGCCGCGGACGTGGGCTGTACCCGCCCCTTGGTCAGGGCGTAGGCCCGGACGACCGGTCCGTCCTCGACCAGGTCCTCGTCCCAGTCCTCGTGATCGGTCACGTGCCCGCTCCTTCCGGGATGCCGAGCCGTACGGGCTCCGGGTCGTCGTCGCCCGTGGCGGCCAGCAGAGTCGCCGGCAGCAGCACGATCGCGGTGGTTCCGCCGAACGGCGAGGGACGCAGCTCCACGCGGACCCCGTGCCGGGAGGCGAGCCGGGCGACCACCACGAGGCCGAGCCGGTCGGTGTCGGCGAGGTCGAGCTCGGGTGGGCTGGCGAGCATGTGGTTGATCGCGTCGATCTCCTCGTCGGAGAGCCCGAGCCCCCGGTCCTCGACCTCGACCGCGTACCCCCTGGCCACCGCCTCTCCGCGCAGGGAGACCTCGGTGTGCGGCGGCGAGTAGGCCGCGGCGTTCTCGATCAGCTCGGCGAAGAGGTGGATGATGTCGGCCACCGCGCTCCCGGAGACCGCTGCCTCGGACATGGGGTACACCCGGACCCGCGTGTAGTCCTCCACCTCGGCGACCGCGCCCTGGAGCATGTCCGCGACGGGCACGGGCCTGCGCCACGTACGGCCGGGCGACCCTCCGGCGAGGACGATCAGTCCTTCCGCCTGGCGGCGCATCCGGGTCGTCAGGTGGTCGAGCCGGAAGAGGTCCTCCATCGTGCTCGGGTCCGTGGTGCGGCGTTGCATGGCGTCGAGCAGCCGGAGCTGGCGCTGGAGCAGCCCCTGGCTGCGGCGGGCGAGGTTGCGCAGCGCCTGGCCGACGCTCTCGCGCGTGCGTGCCTGGTCCACCGCCGCCTCCACCGCGGTGTGCTGGACGGCGCTGAACGCGGCGGCCACGTCGCGCACCTCCCCGGTGCTGCCTATCGGCTCCAGCGGGGGCGCCTCCGCCTCGACGTCGCGCACCTTCTCGCCGCGCCGCAGGCGCTGGACCAGCCGCGGCAACCGTACGTCTGAGAGCTCGGTGGCGGCCTCCTTCAACCCGACGAGTTCGCGGGTGAGGCCGCGGCCCATCCGGATGGAGATGATCAGCGAGGCGACGACCGCGCCGAGGCCGAGCAGTCCGGCGGCGCCGGCGCGGACGAAGACGCCGATCGCGGCGGGCTCGTTGCGCGCGTTGTACACCGCCCCGGCCTTGCTGAGCGCGTTGGTGTACGCGTTGTCCACCCGGTCGACGACGGACCGCCACAGGACGGGCGAGACCTGGCCGGTGACCTCGCCCTGGAGGAGGCGGTCCTCCAGGTTCGTCACCTGCCGGTACGCCTCCGACTTGGTGAGGACATCGAGCGGTGCGCGCAGCTCGTCGTCGAGCTCGTTCATCCCCTGGTCGAAGAGCACCCTGCGGGTCGTGACGTGCTGGGCGAACCTCAGCTTCTCCGCGTCGGTGAACGTTCTCGACTGCCCGAGCACGCCGGCCACGAGCGCCCGCTCCTTGGCCAGCACGTGCTGGGCGCCCGCGATCGAGACGAGGCTGCGGCCCTGCTGTGCGGTCGTGACGACGGTGTGCATGGCGGCGACGACGGAGAAGCGCTGCGAGGCGTCGGGGAAGATCTCGTAGTTCTCGCCCAGGTTCGCGAGGTCGAGCTGGCCGGCGTCGAACTCCATCCGCACGGTGTCGAGCCGGGCCGCCGCGTTCTTCATGTCCTCGTAGGGCTTCCTGCTCGCGTCGATGAGCATCGACTCCGCGTCGCCGTCCGCGACGAGCTCACGCATCCGCGTGCGCGCCCGGTCCACTACGGCCCGCTGGGCGAACATGTCGCTCCGGTCGACGTCCGAGCGGGAGGCCAGATATTGGGCGGAGAGCAGGTACTCGCGTTCGATCTCCGTGGCCAGCGCGTGGGCGGGCTCGCCGACGCCGCTGTAGACCGTCGAGGCGTTGAGCAGCCGGAACGCGTCGCCGACGGTCAGGGAGGCGGAGAAGATCCACAGCGCGACAAGCGAGATCAACGGGATCACCAGCAATAAGGTGATCTTGAATCCAATGGACCTGCTCGCCGCCATACGCCCTCTTCTCGATCTTTAAAAGATCGACGGAAAGGCTAGCAGTGAACCGATCCAATTTCTATATACCTCTTATATGCCACGAAGCCGGTGAAGCACCTGGTCAGCACGTCGGGCGATATTTCCGACGGCCGCGGCCTGATCGAGAAAGGCATCCCTCCACGCGAGCCGCGCCAGCTGTACGGCGAGCACCCCGAGAACGGTCACCTCGACGGTCAGAAACACCCGCTCCACGAGCCCGATCATGAGCCCGTGGCCGGGCAGGGCGAGATAGGTCATCGCGGCGAGCCCGATGCCCGAGGCCAGCGTCAGCCACTCGACCGGGCGGGCGACCGCCTTCCAGCGATCGTCCGCGGCGAATCTGCCGACGAGCAGGGCGGTCGCGGCGGGCAGGCTGACGAAGGCGGCGACCGAGACGTACCTGTGTACCTGCGCCGCCCAGGTCATCCCCTCGGCGATCGCCGACGTGGGAACGATCGCCGCGACCACGAGCGCGAGGCTCCACACGAGCATGAGCCGCTCCGGCCAGCCCGAGACCGGCGCCCGTACGGCACGCATCCCGGCGAGCAGCGCGAGCGAGCTCAGGCCCAGGACGACCATGGCGACCTCGGTCGCGCCGCTGCGATCGAGCACGGCGTAGTCGCTCAGCGTCAGGTTGATCGGATCCAGGTAGGGATCCGGATCGATCTGTCCCACGACGGCCGCGGCGACGGCGGTCACGATGCCGCCGCAGGCAATCATCGGATAGAGCCTCTTGACCATGACTTGAGAATCTCGCGAAAGATCGGCGCCGACCATCCGGAGAACTCCCTACCCGCCCCTGATGCCGCCCCCCGAGACGGCATCAGGGTCACCTCAGGGGCGGGCCGCCGCGTCCGCGTAGCGCTCTCGGAGGCCGGGGGTCGGCGCGGCCTCGTAGACCGCCGTCTTCCCCGCCGCCCACTCGGGCGGTTCCGTCCCGCCCGCCAGCGACCAGGCGGCCTGCCGCGCGGCCCCGTCGGCCACGTACTCCCCCGGCTCCGGCACCAGCACCGGACGGCCGAAGACCGTGGGGGCGATCCGCCGTACCGCCTCCGAGCGGGCGCCTCCGCCGATCAGCAGCACCCGTCGCGGTTCCAGGCCGAGCGCGTCGAGGGCGTCGGCCAGGCCGCACAGCATGCCCTCCACCGCCGCGCGGGCCAGGTGCGCCGGGGTCGCCGTGGTGAGCGTGAGCCCCCGCAGCGAGCCGGTCGCCTCCGGCAGGTTCGGCGTGCGCTCGCCTTCCAGGTACGGCACCAGCACCAGGCCGCCGGCACCCGGAGGACCCTGCAGGGCGAGTTCGTCGAGCTCCGCGGGGCCGACCCGCAGCAGGCGGGCGGCCGCGTCGAGCACCCGCGCCGCGTTCAACGTGCAGACCAGCGGCAGGAACCTGCCCGTGGCGTCCGCGAAGCCCGCGACCGCGCCGCTCGGGTCGCTCGACGGAGCGTCCGCGACCGCGAAGGCCGTACCGGACGTGCCGACGGACACCACGACGTCGCCCGGCCGCGCCCCCACGCCGAGGGCCGCCGCCATGTTGTCCCCCGTGCCGGGCGCGAGCCGTACGGGAGCGCGGGTTCCGGCCCGTGCGACGGTCGCCGCGTCCTCGACGGTTCCGGCGTCCGCGACGGTTCCCGCGTCCGCGATGCTTCCCGCGTCGTCGGCGGGACCGAGGACGCGGGGCAGGGCCGGGACCGCGCCGAACGCCAGCTCCAGCAGGTCGGTGCGGTACGCGCCGGTCGCGGGTGACCAGTAGCCGGTCCCGGACGCGTCGCCGCGGTCGGTCGTGATCGTGTCCGGGGAGCCCGCGAGCCGCCAGGTGAGCCAGTCGTGCGGCAGGCACACCCGCGCGGTGCGGCGCGCGTTCTCCGGCTCGTGCTCGGCCATCCAGCGCAGCTTGGTCACCGTGAACGAGGCGACCGGGACGCTGCCGACGGCCTCCGCCCACCGCTCCGGACCGCCCAGCTCCTCGACGAGGTCCCGGGCCGCCCGCGCGGAGCGGGTGTCGTTCCAGAGCAGCGCGGGCCGTACGACGTCTCCCCGCTCGTCCAGGCAGACCATGCCGTGCTGCTGCCCCGCGACGCTCACGGCGGCGACGCCGTCGAGCCCGCCGGCCCGCTCGATCGCCTCCTGGAGCGCCGCCCACCAGTGGTCCGGGTGGACCTCGGTGCCCTGCGGGTGCGCCGCGCGGCCCTGGCGGACCAGGGCTCCGGACTCGGCGTCCCTGATCACGACCTTGCAGCTCTGCGTCGACGAGTCGACGCCGGCGACGAGGGTTCTCACCCCCGCACTCCGAGGATGTGCTCCAGCGCGAGCTGGTTGAGCCGGGTGAAGTGGAAGCCGCGCTCGGCCGCCTTGTCCAGGTCGAAGTCGTCCCGGGCCAGGTCCTCGTAGGTCTCGCCGGGCGCCAGGGTCGGCTGCGCCAGCTCGGTCACGCGGGAGCCGGCCAGGGCCTCCTGGACCTCGGGGTCGGCCCGGAACGCCACGGCCTTCTCCTTGAGGATGAGGTAGGTCCGCATGTTGGCCGCGGCGGAGTCCCACACGTCCGCCGCGTCCTCTGTGCGCAGCGGCTTGTAGTCGAAGTGCCGTGGGCCGTCGTAACCGCCGTGCTCCAGGAGGTCCACGAGGAAGAACGCGTTCTTGACGTCGCCGTGGCCGAAGATCAGGTCCTGGTCGTACTTCGGCCCGTGCTGGCCGTTCAGGTCGATGTGGAAGAGCTTGCCGTGCCACAACGCCTGGGCGATGCCGTGCGCGAAGTTCATCCCGGCCATCTGCTCGTGGCCCACCTCGGGGTTGAGGCCGACCCGCTCGGAGTGCTCCAGCTCGTTGATGAAGGCGAGGGCGTGGCCGATCGTGGGCAGCAGGATGTCGCCGCGCGGCTCGTTGGGCTTGGGCTCGATCGCGAACCTGATGTCGTAGCCCTTGTCGACGACGTACTGGCAGAGGAGGTCCAGGCCCTCCTTGTAGCGGTCGAGCGCGGCCCTGATGTCCTTCGCGGCCTCGGACTCCGCTCCTTCACGGCCGCCCCAGCACACGTACGTCGTGGCGCCGAGTTCGGCGGCGAGGTCGATGTTGCGGATGACCTTCCTGAGGGCGTACCTGCGGATGTCGCGGTCGTTGCTGGTGAAGGCACCGTCCTTGAACACCGGGTGGGTGAAGAGGTTCGTCGTGGCCATCGGAACCTTGAGTCCGGTCTCGGCCAGGGCGCCCTTGAAGTTCGCGATCGCCCGGTCCCGGTCCGGCTCGACGGCCAGCAGGTCGTCGTCATGGAAGGTCACACCGTACGCACCGAGCTCGGCCAGCCGGTGGACGCTCTCCACCGGGTCGAGCGGGGCCCTGGTGGCGTCGCCGAACGGGTCGCGCGCCTGCCAGCCGACCGTCCACAGGCCGAACGTGAAACGGTCATCGGGGGTAGGTGTGTACACGTGACGCCTCCGAATTAGTCTAAGTTATGGACTAAATATCCGGCGTCGCCGGCGGCAGGTCAAGAGGGCCGTTCGCCGCGCGACAGGTCAAGTGGGTGCGATGACACAGGCGGTCCGGCACGACGCGATGCGCGCGCGCAATCTGGCGCTCGTCCTCGGCGAGGTCAGCGCGCGGGGCTCGGTGACGCGCGCCGCGCTCGCCGAGATCACCGGACTGGCCAAGACCACGGTGTCGAAACTGGTCGGCGACCTGATCGAGGCCGGGCTGGTGATCGAGACCGGCGTCGTCAGGGACGGTGAGCGCGGGCGCCCCGGCATGGAGGTGCGGGTCAGCGGCCGGCGGGTCGCCGCGATCGGCCTGGAGATCAACGTCGACTACCTGGCCGCGCGTGTCGTCGATCTCTCCCGTTCGGTACGGATCCGCCGTACACAGCCTGTGGACAACCGGATGGCCTCGCCTGGGGATGTCATAGCGATACTGCAGGATCTGGCGCTTTCGGTTGTGGACGAGGCTGTGGACAGCGGGCTTCGCGTGGTCGGCGGGGTGCTCGCCGTTCCCGGGACGGTCGACCTGGCGACCGGCACCGTCCACAGCGCGCCGAACCTGGGATGGCGGGACGTGCCGCTGCTCTCGCTGCTGCGGACGCCGTTCCCGCTGCGTGTGGACAACGAGGCCAACCTCGCGGCGCTGGGCGAGCTGTGGTTCGGCGCCGGACATCCGGACTTCCTGCACGTATCCGGAGAGATCGGCGTCGGCGCGGGCCTGATCGTACGCGGAGAGCTGTTCCGGGGCGTCCACGGATTCGCCGGAGAGCTCGGGCACGTGGTGGTCTCCCCCGGTGGCCCGCCCTGCCGCTGCGGGGGACACGGATGCCTTGAGATGTACGCCGGGCAGGACGTCCTGCTGGCCGCCGCCAGCGCCGAACTCGGTGCGGGCAT
The DNA here is from genome assembly GCF_020826795.1 of Microtetraspora sp. AC03309. NCBI lineage: Bacteria > Bacillati > Actinomycetota > Actinomycetes > Streptosporangiales > Streptosporangiaceae > Microtetraspora > Microtetraspora sp. AC03309. The sequence continues at coordinate 102,898 of NZ_JADDIL010000024.1, forward strand.
CGCCGGGCTTCTGACGGAGCTCGACGCGGGCAACCGGGACGCGCTGGCCGCCTGCGAGCGGGCGGGGTGGGCCCTCGGCGTCGCCCTCTCCTCAGCCGTCAATCTCGTGGACCCGGGCACGATCGTGCTCGGCGGGATCTACGCGCCGCTCTTCCCGTGGATCGGCGGCGTGGTGACCGAGACGCTGGCCGCCAGGCTCGGCCAGATGCGGGAGGTCGTGCCGTCCGTCGAGGTCTCCCGGCTCGGCACGGAGGCGGCGACCCTCGGCGCGGCCGGGCAGGTGATCCAGCAGGTCATCGCCGACCCCGCCGCGCTCCTGAACGCCTGACCCGGCTCCGCGCGCCTGACCCGGCCCCACGCGCCGGCCCCACGCCGAGCCCGGCATGTCACGCCCGCGCCGGACACTCCGTCGCGCACTCCCGCGTTACCTGACCTCGGGCCGAGCGCCGGGACTCGGCGGCTCAGAGGCCCGAGGGATCGCGGCCCACGCTGATCTGCTCGGCGATGCGGCGAACCTCCGGCTCGTCCAGGCCGGGGACAAGCGGAAGGCTCCCCTGGAGGATGGGCAGGACCTCGTGGAACGGCCGTCCGGCATGGCGCACCGCCACCTCGTGGACGACCCGGAACAGGGTCTTATTGGCCTCGTGCTCCTGGGTGACCCGGTCAGCGATCATGAAAGCGCCCCCTCCGTCGGCTCCAGTCCGCTGGCAACCGTACGGCCTGCCACCGACAGTTTCCGTGACCGCCGCGTCGCGTAGAATAATTGAGAGTTCAATTATTTTCGGGAGGGGCCATGCCGGTTCAGCGACTCAACCACGCGGTGCTGTACGTAAGGGACGTCTCGGCGAGCGTCGCGTTCTACCAGGAGGCCCTCGGCTTCCGCGTCGTCATGGGCGGCCCCGGGGCGGCGTTCCTGCAGGCCTCCGGTTCGGCGAACGACCACGACCTCGGGCTCTTCGAGCTGGGCCCGCAGGCGGCGTCGTCCCCCGCCGGCCGGTCGGCCGTCGGGCTCTACCACCTCGCGTGGGAGGTGGACACGCTGGCCGAGCTGCAGCGCGTCGCGGTGAAGCTGAGCGAGATGGGCGCGCTCGTCGGCGCTTCGGACCACTCCACGACCAAGGCCCTGTACGCCAGAGACCCCGACGGGCTCGAGTTCGAGGTGTCCTGGCTGGTCCCGCTCGCCCTGATCGACGACGAGACCCTCGCGGGCCGCGCGCGCGTCAGGCCGCTGGACCTCGCCAAGGAGCTGGAGCGGTACGGCGCGGAGACGCGGGGCGGCGTCGGAGTCTCCGTCCCCGCGTGACCGTTCCGGCCGTACAGGTCGATCACGGTCGGCCGGCTCTCCCGGCCACCTCGGGTCGCCACCGACCCGAGGTGGCGGCACACCCGGCCGGGGCCGGGCCGGCATGGCTGAACCCCGGCCGGGGCGCGACCGGGGACAGCATCGGGGGCGTCGGAGCTATTTGGCGAAGGCCGCGAGCGCGACGCCGAGTCCGCGCTGGTTCTGCCCCGAGGCCTTGGCGTCGGTGGAGTTGATCGAGTAGGCCACCGTACGGCTCAGGTCGCGGGTGGCGCCGACACCGGCCGCGCTGCCGTACCTGGCCCCGGTCTTGCCGAAGGCCACGATGCCGCCGGGCAGTTCCAGCCTGGTCAGGCCCGAGGTGTAGACGGCGGGCTGGTCACCGCCGTACATCGTGACCTGGGGCACCGTGAACATGGGTTCAAGCTGCGCGGCGGGCACCACCTCGCCCCTGAACAGGGCGATGATGAACTTCTCCAGGTCTGCGGTGGTGGAGACGAGGTCGCCGGAGGCCCAGGTCGAGGTGACGCTGGTCTCGGTCATGTCCACGACATACTGCTCGCCGTACTTGATCGCGTTCTGGAATCCCTTGGGCACGACCTGGTAGCCCTTGTTGTGCCGTCCACGGATGCGGATGGAGTCACCGGGCAGATAGCTGTCACGCATCCCGACCGGCTTGAGGATCCGGGTGGTCACCTCGTGCTCGTAGGAGCGGCCCGTGATCTTCTCGATCAGCAGGCCCGCCACGAACGTGTTGGTGTTGAGGTAATGCTGCCGGCTCCCCGGCGTGAACTCGATCGGGTTCTCCACGGCCTTGCCGACGTACTCCTCCGGAGTCCACTTCTTGAACCTGGTGGCGTAGACCCACTCGAAGCCGTCGCCGAACGTGGGCGAGGGCAGCCCGCTGGTGTGGTTGAGCAGCTGGGCGACCTTGATCGCCGGATAGTCGTCGGGCAGCAGGCCGGGCAGGTACTTCTGGACCGTGTCGTCGAGCGAGATCCGGCCTTCGGCGACGAGCTGCAGCACGACCGCGACAGTGAAGATCTTGGTCACGCTGCCCGCCCGGAACCGCGCGCCCTCCTTCGCCGACCGCTCGGTACGCAGATCGGTCACCCCCGTGACACCGTGCCACGACCCCTTCGAGCCGCCCACCCGGACCTCCGCCGCGGTGGCGTCGGGAGCGGGCAGCCCGGCGATGCTCTGCTTCAACGCCGCCTCGTTGATCGGCGGCACCTGGCTCTGCGTGACGGTTGACTGCGTCGTCTGGGCGGCGAACGCCGGTGTTCCCACGGTCGAGACCAGGGCGGCGAGGGCGAGACCGGCGGCGATACGGGTGCGCTTCATGTCGGGGTATCTCCAGGTGCGAGGCGTTTCGGGCGATGCCTCAGATCCTGTCGATCAGGCCCGGTCGCCCGGATCGCCGACGCAGGCGATCTTCCGGCTCCCTCTTCGGAGGGAGGCCCTCACTCGGCCGACCGATCTCGGGGCGCCGAGCGGTTGCGGCCGTCATGGTTCCGACAAGCGTGATCCCATGCTCGGATGAGCACGGTTCCCTGCCCCGACCAACGTGGTTCCGCACTCCGGCCAACGCGGGTTCCCTGCTCCGATGAACGTGGACCCGTGCTCCGACGCACGGGCAGCCAGAAGATCCATTGACAGCAAATATTCAGTCGGGACATTTCGCCACCGGCACGTTACGCTTTGCGGTGATCTGTTACTGATCGATGTCTCAGAGGGACGAGCCGTGGCTGACGGGGACAAGGATCACGCGCCGTCCGACATCGACACGTCCAGGCCCAACGTCGCACGCGTCTACGACTACATGCTCGGGGGCAAGGACAACTTCGCCGCCGACCGCCAGGTGGCGGAGATGACGCTGCGGATCGCCTCCGACGCCCGTCAGCTGGCCCGGTTCAACCGGGAGTTCATCCGGCGCGTGGTGCACTACCTGGCCGGAGAGGCGGGCATCCGCCAGTTCCTCGACATCGGCTCCGGCCTGCCCGCTCGGGAGAACGTCCACCAGATCGCCCAGAGCATCGCGCCCAAGGCCCGGGTGGTCTACGTGGACAACGACCCCATGGTGCTGGCCCACTCCAGGGCCGTCCTCGCCACCACCCGTACGACCTCCGTCGTCGCGGCCGACCTCCGCCGCCCGAGCGAGATCATCGAGCATCCCGACGTACGGAGGCTCATCGACTTCAGCGAACCCGTCGGGCTGCTGCTCTTCGCGGTCCTGCACCACCTCGGGGACCGGGACGATCCCGCGGGCGTGACCGCTCGACTGCGCACCGCGCTGCCACCGGGCAGCCACCTCGCCATCTCCCATCTCCACAACCCCGGCCCCGCGCGCCCCGGCACCGCCCGGCGGGCCGCGATGGTCCAGAAGCTGTTCAACGAGAAGCTGGGCAGCGGCCGATGGCGGACCCGCCAGGAGATCCTCACGTACTTCGGTGACCTGGAGCTCGTCGAGCCCGGCCTGGTGCCGCTCACGGAGTGGCGCCCGTCACCGATGGACCGGGCCGAGCAGAGCGTCATGCACCACGGCGCCTTGGGCGGCCTGGCACGGAAACCGTAAAGTGCTGGTCTATGCGTATCTTCACCAGCCTTGCCGAGCTGAAGGCGGCCAAGGGCGAGCACCTCGGCTACACCGAATGGCGTGAGATCACCCAGGACCAGGTGAACCTGTTCGCCGACGCCACCGACGACCACCAGTGGATTCACGTGGACGCTGATCGGGCCAAGGACGGCCCGTTCGGTGGCACGATCGCCCACGGGTACCTCTCGCTGTCCCTGCTGCCGTCCCTCATGCAGCAGCTCTACCGGGTGGATGGCCTGCGCATGGCCATCAACTACGGGCTGAACAAGGTCCGCTTCCCACGCCCTGTGCCGGTGGGGGCGCGCATCCGCGCCGGCGCCGAGATCCTCGACGTGAAGGGCACGCCCTCCGGCACCCTCTCGACCCTGCGGGTCACGATCGAGGTCGAGGGAGCGGACCGGCCCTCCTGCGTCGCCGAGGCTCTCTCCCTCTACGTCCCCGCCGAGGATTCCTGATCCCCGGCTCGTCGGTCCCGTTTTCCCGACCTCGCCCCGCCGTCCTGAGCCCGCCGTACAACGCCTGACCAGGTACGGAACCCCCGCCAGCACGGCGAAGGAAGGCCGGGAGGCGGCGTACGGGAGCGATCTCGCGACGGCACGCCGCAAATCCAGTTCGGAGCATGCCGCAGAAGCCGCTATGATTACTGACGTCGCAAGCGGCCGTAGCTCAATGGATAGAGCATCTGACTACGGATCAGAAGGTTGGGGGTTCGAGTCCTCCCGGCCGCGCAGCAGGTCAAAGGCCCTCCGGGATCATCCCGGGGGGCCTTTGTCGTGTCCGTACAGCAGCGAAATACAGCAACGCCGCCTGACGCCTTCGCGTTCCGACGGGCTCTGACAGTCTGGTCAGGCGCTGAAGTCGCCGTCCGGAGCCCTGGCAGGAAACGGCGGGCATCCGTGTGCGCGTTCTCCAGAAGCGATTTAGGCCAGAGGCTCGACGTCCAGGCAGGCAGTCGGATGGTGGCTTGGCCACGTCCATGGTGGCGGCGAGCTGTCGGTAGGTGCACGGAGAAGGTCTGACGCCTGGGCATCGGGCAACTCGACGACGTCATGCCATGTAGCAGAGCTCACCACGACATGCGACGAACCAGCACCTAGCCACTCAACTGCGGCTTCACAAACGTGTCGGACATCTCCCCTAATGTTGATCGTGAGGGCTGAATCCGGCCTTCGGCCCACCTACGACCGTGCCCACCAGGAGGTCCATTTGGCCTATAAGTTCTCCGACAGCCCCGCGACGCTAAAGCGTGCAGAACTGTTCGCCGTCAAGCTGATGCAGGAGGCGGATGACCTCATCAAGACGGGCAGCGCCGACGTTCGCTGGGAGTACAAGAAGGCATTTCCGATCATGTTCGGGTGGTGGAGACTGATCAACCGCAGTACCGCTGCCTTCTGGGACTTGACGGGGCGCGGCTACACCATCGAGGCCGCACCTCTCATGCGGAATATCGTCGACCACACTCTGGCCATGGTTTGGCTGGCTGACGTGGGTGATGACGGGTTGCCCGCACTGGAGCTGTCCGCTCACTACTCCCAGGACAAGCTAGCCAAGCTGGCCAAGGAGTTGGGGTGGTCGATCCCGCCGGGAGCCGACCAGGTGTCTCCGCCAGTACCCGACACCGACCCCGACTACAAGAAGTACACGGCTCTGTCCGGCGAGTTCGCCAACTTCTCCAACCGAGTCAACGCATTTGCCATGCGGGACATGTACGTGGTGTATCAGTACTTGTCGCGATACTCCCACGCGAGTCTTCACACTGCGGCGAAGTACGCCCAGTTGCAGGACAACGGGCCCTGAGCCGGGAAAGTCTTCCGGTAGCCGAGGAGATCCCTCCGTAAGGCTGCCGCGCCGCTTCCGTTCCTCGGGCCTGGCGGCCCTGCGGTACGGGTCGGCTTGCCACCGAATGACATGGCGACCTGGTCGGGGCCCTCTCTGACCAGGCGAGAGGAGGCGCAATCTTGCGAGATCCGTACAACTCCGGCTTCGCCGGAAAGTCTGGAGGCAACTGTTCCTGGGAAGTAGGGTGTGTCTTCCAAGATTAACTGTCTCCCTAAGATGGGCTCCCAGATGCGGGGGAGTCGCCGCACACCTCGTGGCTGACAGCACCGACCAACTTGGTTGACAGCGCCGGGACTGGATTGAGATTGCGGGTCGTCCTGTCCTCGCTGGTGCTCACCCTCAAGCGGATGTGTCCGCCGACAGCGCGCTGAGTTGCTCGACGTCAGCGATCAGGTCACGGACCGCCTGGTACCGGCTCGTGATGTCGTGCGCTGCGCACTTCTGCACTATGCGGCTCACCGCGTCGCCGGTCGCTGACAACGACTCGCGGCCGGTGAAGATGTACGACAGCACCCAGCCGATGGAGTAGATCTCGTTGAGGACTCCGTACTGCCGGAAGTCGTGCAGAAGCGGGTCGCGGATGGTGCCACGCATCTCCGTCTGGGTCCGGGTGAACGTCGACGACGGGTCCTTGACCAGACCGAAGTCCGATAGTTTGACCAGGACAGCACCGCTCTTATACACCTTCAGCAGCACGTTCTGAAGACTGATGTCACGGTGCAGCAGCGGCTGGCTGTGCAGATAGCTGATCGCGTACAGGAACTGCAGTGCAATCCGCTTACGCGACGCGAAGGACAAGTTATTGTTGCGCTGCGCGATAAACGATCTCAGAGTGGCATCGCAGAACTCCATCCGGTACTCGTTGCGGGTGTCGTCGTACTGGTACACGTCGAGGATATACGGGAAACTCAGCCGTTTCATCGTCTCGAACTCATTCTTGAAGCGGATTAGGTCGCGATTGCTGATTCCCTTCTTCGCGCGCTTGACCGCGAACTTAATGCCGTAGTCCGGGTCGATGTACGAGTAAACGATCGCGTACGATCCTTCCCCTTCCATCTTCAGGTTCACCGGTCTTCGGTCTTTCTTTAGAACGGTCGTCGTCGCCGTCCGGACGAACACGGGCTCGTACCGCACCAGCACGACCGGCTCGAAGTCATCCGGGACGGTACTGCCACCACTCGTTGACAGCCACGGCAGGCACCGGTCGACAGCCTGCTGGTACCGATCGTCGAACCGCACGTCGACGCCGGAGGCCTTCAATGTCAGGAGGGCCTGGTTTAGCTCGTCGGCCAGTGCGATCAGTTGCCGACTGTTATCCGCCCAGTAGTGTCGGGTGCTGCGGGCCCTGCCGTTAATGCTGTCGAAATGCTCGGTTAACTGTTCGTGGAAGTACGCGAACATGGCTCCGAGTTCGGAGTCGTCGTATAGGCGGGTGAAGGCCGCCGACGGGTTCTTAGCGGCGTACTTCTCCTTGAAATCCGCCAGCATCAAATCCAAAGGTGTCATCGCCCACCTACCACTGGTTCACACCTTCGCTTTAGTTGCCGCCATGTCAGAATGTCCCTGCCTAGAGACTAATTCGCCTGACCGGCTTCGTAAAGACAGTCGACCGGTGGCAGAGTGCGTGCCTTTCACCCCTCACTTGGCGATCTCGCTACAGGCAAGCCGCTCCAGGAAGTCGGCCTCACTGATCATCTCTATGTGGTGACCTTTCGCGAGGAGCTCTTCAGCCTTCCTGCCCCGGCCTCGACACTCACCATGCCAACCGCGCATGGACTCCCACGGTGTGAATTTGCGGTCTCGAAGTCGATCGCAACCCAAGAATCGCTCACCTTGGCGGTTCTCCTCTCGATCCAGATACTTCCGATTGTGTCGCTACTGCCTCTAATATTCAGCGAGGCGGTTAGACCCACGAGAGTTGACGCTTCTCAGAGGGATTTGGTTGACGGCCACGGTCCGTGTCCTCGATGAGGCGGCGCTGGTCCCCGCGCTGACCGCCAAGCTTGCCGAAGAGGCCGAAGAGCTGCGTCACGCCGGTCCGACGACCGTCTGGAGGAACTGGCCGACATTCACGAAGTGCCGGCGGCCCTCACCGAGGCCCTCGGATTCTCCGGCGAGCAGGTGCAGGAGGCGGCACGTCGCAAGCAGATCGAGCGCGGAGGCTTCAGCCGCCGCCTATGGCTCGAAGAAGTTTCTGGGTGATCCGAATCCAGGCTGCGGCTCGTACCGTACTGGATCGGGGCGATCGGTTGCCGCAGCCCTCCTTCGCCGGGCCTTGCCATCGGATGACGTGGTGGCAGGGCTTGGCCGGGGCGGGATTTGTACGGGATGATCTTGTAAGTGATACGGGCTACGCGGAACGTTCGAGCAGCTCACACGGCGCGCTCCAGTCGTACGACCGCCGCTCTCCTAATGCGGGTGTTGGCCGCTTGCGTTGCCGAATCATACTTGTAGGGCGATCAAGGGCGGCGCTATGCGCCGCAGTGCGGTCCTGCGCCCGGCAGTACGCTGGGCGTGCGGCCTGGATGCCGTTCTCACGCGCGGCCGGCTCCGGGCCGCCAACAAATGAGAACATACCTTCTTCTCTTTTTCCGCCAGGGTACCCGTTGACTATCAAACCGGATTCTCGCGTTGCGGATATCTGCGTCAACGGAAAGGGTGTCGAGTCGGTAGGCGAAAGTCGCCAAAGCGCCTCAATTGAACGATCATCTCTCCAAAGGCCGAGTATGCCTCTCTACGGCTAAGCCCTCGCGCCATCAATGCTTTGATTGTTACTTTCTTGAAAAGTTTATCCCAAACCTCTCGGAAGCCTGTGTCTGGAATCTCAATCAAGATGCGCGTGTCATCCATTTTCTCTATCAATCGGTCGCCGGGAACTCCGGTCTGCATGTATAGTGACTGCATTCTGAGTATCTGATCGATCAATGCGCCGCGGCGCTCGATGTTGAATCGTATGACCATGGTCGATTCAACGGGTCGTATATGCTTCAAGACTAAGCCAACATGGTCATGGGGAAGTCGCGCCCAGTTGACCAGGACTTCACCTTCCGCAAGGTAGCGCGATGCCCTCATCATCTCTTCAATATCAGGTCTAGTCCGGGTGTCGACGATCACTAGGGGAATTAGTCGTCCATGCCCCACTTCTTGATGGGAGATCGCAGCGTCCCAGACAACGTCAATGGGAACGGGAAGTCGTTCGCGCCGCCGAGCCTTCATTTTTGTTCCTCGGATTTCAGTGGGGGATATTTCCCTTCTATAAAAATCTTGGGAATATCTATCGTTTGCCCTCTGCTATCCTCGAGTCTAAGGGTGAAATCCTGGATCTCGCTATCCTCTATCAATCCAGCAGGGATGGTGAATCCGATCGCACCGGAAATGGCTCCGCGTATATCGATCGCTGCCGGTAGGATCAGCGCGGCCTCTCCGGCTTTCTGAATTTCGACCCCTATCCGATCATCGTGTGGAACTTTAACTACATAACGTACGCCGTGTCTACGGTATCCAATCCAAAGCTCGGCCCGGGCAATGGCATTTTCTATTTCGGATGGGTTTCTCACGAGTATCGGGAAAATATATCGGGACTCATCCTCGTTTAGCTCGCAGTAGGCCCGCCCCAGAGTGCCGGTCAAGCGGAGGTTCTTTGCCGACTCTTGCTGTCGTAGCATCTTGATCTCTCTTCTGGCGCTATGGGCGCTAGACCAGGCAAAGGCCGCGGCGGCCCAGGCCGCGATCATTGATGTAAAAGAAACGGTGGCTTCCGGGGTGGCGAACCAATCGGAAGAGATCATTTTTCTGGGCCTGCCAATTCCGCTATATCCAGAAAAGCTTTGATGAGGAAACGTGGCGAGAGGACATAGCGCCATGACTCCTTTGCAGTGACGATGGATTCCTTTGCATATGACTCCCAAGCCGGGGTGATGGTTGTCATGGCATACCATCGCACCCCTCATCTAGTCCCGTCCTCCTCGCTGGTTTGACGGGCTTTCCCTCACTATCGATGACCTCGGCGTCGGCTGCGGGGATCACTTCGACCCGAAGGATTTCCCATGGCGAGGGCTCGGCTTGAGTTGGTCCGCCTGTCAGCAACATGTGGCGTACCCATGCACCGACCAGGTAGCCGTTTTCGGCGAGGCGGCTGATGTAGTCCCCAAGGAGCTTCGCCGCATCTCGCTGCTCCCTGATGCTGTCGAGTTCGCTCGCGATGTCGAGGTAGTCCTTGATCATGTCGAGGAACTCGATCGTCAAGTCTTCTACGGCTTCGGGCTGGTGGTCGGCGTGGGCGTACTCGAAGGCTTTTGCCCTGCGGAGCATCTCCCAGAGAGCGTTCCCTGTGGTGATCGGCGTCAGGAGACGCGGTCGTGGAAAGCTGGGATCCGGGACAAGGCGAACGGGACCGCCATCAGGATTGCCCAGGCGCGCGATCCACTCGCGATGCGACCTCTTGATCTCGTGTAGGCGTTCAACGGTGAACGTTGAGATCTGGTCGTCGATCTGCTTGTGGTGCTCGCTGCACAACAGCAGAAGGTTTGAGTGGTGGTCTATGAGCTCCTCGCCCAAGCCGCCGGCTCTCGGCCCCGAAGCCCCGCGGGCGATGATGTGGCACTCTTCGCCGAAGATCGATGGATCGTCTGTCTCGCTACCTGGAGTCAGGACCTGGCGTCGACAGATCGCGCAACGCCCGCCCGACTCCACCCAGATGATCTTCCGAGTCCGCTCCGAGATCGCCATGGGGAAGAGCCTAGATTTCGCCGCTTCGCAGCGCGGTGAGATAGCAAGATCGCCTGGGATCTCTACGTGTGCTGGCCGAACCTTTCATCGGGCCCAGCCTTCGGAGAGCCTGCGAGATCTCCCACCTGCTTCCAGCACCGAGCACAGCAACGCACCCTCACGGCAGTTCATCGCTCCGCGCACCATCACACGCCTGACCAGCGCACAAGGCTCCTGAGCACGACCCCGCTATTGACTCGAAATGAGGTGATCAGGGGCATCCCGCTAACTGATCTTGCTAACGCTGCTGCTAACAACAGCCGTGGACAGGCCTGGACGATGCTGGACCGAATGACCGCATTGACACCGCCCGACCAGGGCCAGCGAGGTAGCGGTGGACGGTCCTGGACAACCGTGCCCTAGCTACGGATCAGGAAGCGTCACCCGGCAGGAGAAGCGCTCCGCTGAGCAGATCGACGATCAGTTGCCAGTCCGGAGTATCAGAGAGGGGTTTCCCTGCTTGCTCCTGCACAGCGCATCGAAGTTCCAGATACTCCGCTGCCGACGCTAGCCTCGGGCTTTCGCGGTGAATTTCTCCGAGGTTGATCGTTTACATGAGAAAAGCGCCTCTGAACTGGGAGGATCGGGCTTGTCGAGAGTCCTGTCCGCGCCAATTCAGAAGGCACTTT